>NZ_JBFALK010000007.1:59315-325969 GCF_040656155.1 Microtetraspora glauca | reverse complement strand
GGCCGGGACGTGCTCGAAGGCGTCCGGTCCTTCATGGAGCGGCGCCCCGCCGTCTACCGCGGCGACTGACCGTCCCGCGACGGGACGCCGACCGCGCCCGCCGCCCGTCCCACCCCCGTGATCAACGAGACCCCGGCCCGCCCATGGGCCGGGGTTCCGACCTCCCCTACCCGAAAACAGCAGGGAGCCGAACGCCATGACCGGGCACGACAGCGGGGGAACGCTCCACCGCGGACTCAAACGACGGCACATGACCATGATCGGGCTCGGCGGCGTCATCAGCGCCGGCCTGTTCGTCAGCAGCGGCAAGGTGATCGCCGACACCGGCCCGGCGGCGCTGGTCGCCTACGCCCTGGGTGGCCTGATCGTCATCCTGGTGATGCGGATGCTCGGCGAGATGGCCGCCGCCCGGCCCTCGGCGGGCTCGTTCGCCGACTACGCCCGCACCGCCCTCGGCCCACGCGCCGGGTTCCTGGTGGGCTGGTGCTACTGGCTGTTTGCGATCGTCGCGGTCGCGTTCGAGGGCGTGGCGGGGGCCAAGCTGCTGCACTCCCTGTCCGGCGGCATCCCGGTGCTGCCGACGGCCGTCGCGCTGCTGGTGGCGCTCACCGCGGCCAACCTGGTCTCGGTGCGGCTGTTCGGCGAGACCGAGTTCTGGCTGGCCTCGGCCAAGGTTGTGGTGATCGTGGCGTTCCTCGGCGCCGGGACGCTGTACGCCCTGGGCCTGTGGCCGTCCGCCGGTGCCAGCGCCGGCCTCGCCACGCTGACCGAGCACGGCGGGTTCGCCCCCAAGGGTTGGGGCGCGGTCCTCACCGCCCTCGTCACAGTGCTGTTCTCCTACTTCGGCGCGGAGATCGTCACCATCGCGGCCGCCGAGTCGGCCGAACCCGCCAAGGAGGTCGCACGGGCCACCCTGCGGGTGGTCTGGCGAGTCCTGATCTTCTACGTCGGCTCGGTGCTGGTCATCCTGGTGGTCGTGCCGTGGAACCGCGTCCCGGCCAACGGCACCGACAGCCCGTTCGCCACCGCCATCGCCGAGCTCGGCGTCCCTGGCGCGGCGACCCTGATGACCTGGGTCATCCTGGTCGCGGTCGTGTCGGTGATGAACGCCGCGCTGTACGCTGCCTCGCGCGTCCTCTGCGCGATGGCCGCCCGCGGCGACGCCCCGGCCGCGGCGGCCCGGGTGCGCGCGTCCGGAGTCCCCGCGCCTGCGCTGCTCGGCGGCGCCGCGCTCGCGCTGGTCCTGATGGCCGCCGCGTTCGCGGTCGGCGACGACGCCTTCGACCTGCTGATCAACACCGCCGGGTTGCTGGTGCTGTTGCTCTACGTCTTCGTGGCGCTCAGCCAGCTGCGGCTGCGCCGCCGCATGGAGACCGAGTCGCCCGAGTTGCTCCGGCTGCGGATGTGGGGCTTCCCCTGGCTGAGCCGCGTCGTGGTGGCGCTGCTGGTGCTGGCGTTCGCCGCTGTCGCCTCGTCCGCCGAGGCGCTCCCAGTCGTCGGCGCGGTCGCCGCGGCCGTCGGCGGCACGCTCCTCGCCTACGAGATCAAGTCACGCCGCAAGGAGGCCACCGATGCCGTTGCGTAAGAGGTCGTAACAGAATCAGCGGACGAGGCGTCGCCAGGAAGATCGCGCAGGCGTTGCCGCACCTGCCGGCCAAGAACCTGTCGTGGGGGGACTTCGTCCGGCTCACCGACACCACGATGCGACTGAAACGGCAGCTGAACGGCGACCCGACCGAACGCGTCGCGGTCACCTCCGAGGCGGACCCGCTGGCGTCGAAGGTCGCGGCGTTCGCTGATCTGCCGCCCGACCAGCGTCACGCCCAGCTCGCCGCCCTGGCCGCGATGGTGTCCCGCCGCGTGTCGGCCGCGTCCGGCGGCGACGACGATGACGACGAGGGGGAGTGACGCTTCCATCTCGGATACCGCGCGCTTCACCCGCGGCCGCCTGGGCTTCTCGGCCTGCTCTGCCTAACCGCTGGTGAGCGAAGGGGCCCGAGGCCGTAAGCCTCGGGCCCCTCACAGCGGACGCGGCCCCAGCGATCGACGATCCGCTCCCAGTAGCCGGGAGAGTACGCGTCCCAAACCAGCGACGTCACACTCCTATGTACGCCCAGCCGAAGATGCTGGCGATGTCCTGGCGTTCGCCGGCCTGTGCTGCTGCCCGGGTGAGCTGGTCCCGGCTGGATTCGATCCGTTCAGATAGCGAGACCATGGTCTCCATGGCCTCAGCAGGTGCGGGCATGTTCGGCATGGCGCAGGATTCCTTCCAGTAGGTTGATCTTGCTGGTGTGGCAGTAGGTGGTTTCGGTGGCGTCCAGGCGCCCGGTCTCGAAGTACTTGTTGGCCACTTGGCCGCCGCGGCAGTAGGCGAAGTACTCGCACTGCTCGCGGCAGTTCGTGATGCCTGCCAGGGCTTCGGCGACCCACGGCACCGCCTCCGCTTGGGCCGCCAGTACGGCCATGGGGGTATCCAGGACGTTGCCGGCGGTGAACGGGCCGTGGTGTGGCGAGGAGAAGCCGGCCAGTTCCGCGCCGATGGGAAGGTAATGACCGTCCCAGGTGACCAGGGGCAGGGGCCTGACCGGGCGGCCGGCGCGCTCTGTCGCTGCGCCGGAGAGCTCCTCCCGGACGTAGGTGTAGGCGTGGTCGAGCTCTCTGATCCGGATACGCGGATCGGCCTGCCAGCTGGCCGCCAGTTCCTGCCAGAAAGCGATGACCTCAGCCTCGCTCTCCGGCTCCTGCCCGCCTGCGTAGACGCCCTTCTTCTCGGCCAGATTCACTCCCAGGTTTTCGCAGCCCAGCTCGCAGGCGAATCGGTACAGGCGGGCAGCTGTTCCCGGGGACAGATCGGACAGCACCGCGATCATGCCGAAGCTGATTCCAGCCCGGCGCAGCATGTCGATCCCGTTCATGACCCGCTCTATGCTCGGACGTCCCGCCCGGTCCAGCCGTAGGGCGTTGTCCTCAGCTGGGCCGTCGATGCTCACCGTGACACGGACGGGGACTGTCGAGAACAGCTCACACCACGCCTCGTCGATGAGCGTGGCGTTGGTTTGTACCGCATGGACCACCGGATAGCTCTCACCTGGCCCGAATGGCTCTACCAGAGAGCGGAAGTATGCCGGGCCCACTGCGAGCGGTTCGCCGCCGTGCCAGACCACGGCTACCGGATGCTGACTGGACCACTCCCGCACGCCGGCGGCAACCGCGGTAGCGACATCCACGCTCATCCGCCGAGACACCTTTCGCTCCGGCAGGTAGCAGTAGGAGCAATCGAGATTGCACAACGTCGTGGGCTGCATGAGCACCGCCCGCGCTGTACCGGCCAGTCTTACCTCTCCCGTTTGCGAGGCCCCGGCAGGCCCACCCTCCAAGGCAGTCACAGTGCGAACATACACCAGCACAATCGGTCATCACCTTGTGGATTCGTGCTGGCTCGTGTCCAGCCGGGCTGACGATCACGCCGGTATTCTGGCGATGTGCTGCCGGCATGAGGGCCGGGTACGGATACTGCGCCTCGCACTCCCGCTTCTTTTGGGGACTGCGGCTATACCTGGTCTGCGCCCCGGTCGGAATGCCGATCATGTGGACCCTGGCTCACCCGAAGATCGGCGAACGGGAGGTGCTGGCAGCAATTCTGGAGGTCGACGCCGACCTGATCTCTGCACGCGACGGCATACTCCTGATCTGCGACAAGGGGTTCGCTGGTAAGGCGTTCGAGCGGGAGCTGGCCGCGCAGCACATCACCCTGCTGCGGCCCTCGCGTAAGGACGAAAAGACTCGGTACGGCGAGCCGATGCTCAAGAAGGTCCGCCAACTGATCGAGTCGGTCAACGACACCCTCAAAGGGCAGCTCGATCTGGAAGGACACGGAGGGCGGACGTTCGAGGGCGTCGCAATCCGAGTCGCTCAGCGCATCCTGGCGATGGCCGCGGCGATCTGGCACAACAACAAGATCGGCGCACCCCTCACCCGGTCTCTGATCGCTTACGACCACTGATCAGTTCGGACTTACTCCCTAGTAGTACTTTGTTAGGTCGTCATGGTGGTCGTCGGTGACGGGTGGGGCATCGGCCTGCCCAGGTCGCCAACAAGACCTGGAGCATGTGGAGGACCTTGTAGAAGGTCGGGCCGCCCCAGCTGCTTTTGGGCTGGTCAAGCGCAGTTCGGTCAGGAACAGATGAGCGGCCGAGACCAGGGTGACGTGGCGGTGCCAGCCGGTGAAGGAACGGCCTTCGAAGTGGGTGAGGCCCAGCCCGGTCTTCAGCTCGCGGTAGTCATGCTCGATCCGCCAGCGGATCTTGGCCAGCCGGACCATGTCCCGCAGCCGGACATCGGCCGGCAGGGTGGACAACCAGTAGTCGGTGGGTTCACTCTCGCCGGGCGGCCATTCGGCGAGCAGCCATTTGGGGCGGTGCCGCTCGTGGTCGGGAATCTGGCAGCGTCGCCGCCGCTGGGCGATCCGGCCTGCCTCATCGCTGTCGGCGGCCAGCGCATCATCCGCCTCCCCGGCCACCAGGGTGATCGCCCGTTCCACCAGCCGACGCCGTACCGCCGTGTAGTTCCAGGTGGAGGAGGTGATGAACTGCTGCAGCCGCTGGTGATCCACTCCCAGTCGCTCCGCCATCGGCACCATCGACTTACGCCGACCGTCCAGCATCAGCCCACGCAGGTACAGCCCTCCGTTGAACCGCTGCTCTCGACGGGCGAACGAGGTGAACACCTCGCCCGCGAAGTCCTCGAGACGGTCACGTACTTCAGACAATTCGGCCGGGTCCCCCGGAGACGGCCGAGTACGCCGACGGCTGCGTGGTCACCATGCCCACCCGCGCGTTGGAGTTCGGCTACCCACTCCGGACCCGGTCCGTCGGCGTGCACTTCAAGCCGTGGGGGCCGGCGCCGTTCCTGCCGATGCCCGCGGCCGAGCTGCGTGACCGGCCGGTGACGGTAGAGCAGGTTTGGGGCCGGCCCGCCATTGCTGAGCTGCGAGACCGGCTGGCCACGGCGGACGGACCGCACGACATGCTGACGCTGCTCGAGGTGGAGCTAATGCGACGGCTGTGCGAGACCGCCGGCCTGGGGCTGGTCCGCCATACGAGCAGCGTCATCGCGGCGACCAGCGGGGCGGTGGCGATCGGCGACCTGAGCGTGGCAGCCGGTGTCAGCAGCACTCATCTGGCACAGCGGTTCAAGGAGCTCATCGGCGTCACGCCGAATCGGCTGGCCCGCACCTACCGCTTCGCCGCCACCGTGTTCGCGATCAACCCCGCCGGACCGATCGACTGGGGCGACCTCGCCGGTGGCGCAGGCTACTTCGACCAGGCCCACTTCGGCCACGAGTTCCGGGCGTTCACCGGGCTCACGCCGACCCGGTACGTCGAAGTCCGGCGCGGTTCCTGCGCGAACATCCCGGCCACGCGCTGGACGGCTGGCCGCTGCCGGCCGATTGATTTCTTACAAGAGCGACAGCTCACGACACGCTAATTTGGGGGCACCCCAAAGCAGAGGAGAGCCCCGTGGGCAAGGTGGTCATGTACAGCTCGGTGTCGGTGGACGGCTTCGTCGCGGACGAGAATGACCAGCCCGGACCGCTGTTCGACTGGTTGTCCAACGGTGACGTCCCGTTGGACGAGAGCGGCGAGGTGAAGGTGTCACAGACGTCCTACGACTACACCCGGGCGTACTGGGACCAGATCGGAGTCACGATCGTCGGCCGCCACGTCTTCGACCTGACGGACGGCTGGGACGGGAAGCCTCCGAGCGGTATCGACCACGTGGTCGTCGTGACGCACCGGCCGGAGCCCGAGGGCTGGGACCCCGAGGCGCCGTTTCACTTCGTCGACGGCGTCGAGGCAGCCGTGGCCAAGGCGCAGGAGCTTGCGGGTGACCGCATGGTCGAGGTCGCCGCTGGCGACGTCGGTGGCCAGGTGCTTGCCGCGGGCCTGATCGACGAGGTGCGCATGGACGTCGTACCCGTCGTGTTCGGGTCCGGCAAGCGCTACTTCGGGTCGGTCCACGCGCAGCACCTGTTGGAGGATCCTGACGTGGTGATTCAGGGCAACCGGGTGCTTCACCTGCGCTATCGGGTGCGCCGTTGACCGATCTGAGCGGGTACGCGAAGAAGTCCACTGCGAACAGTGACACAAGATCGGGCCTCCGGTTGCGTTTGCGCATCGCTGTCCCTGGTCGGGCAGCCGACGCCGATCCGCCCCAGCACCTCACCTGCGGCAAGTTCAACTCAAGATCACTGGTTGCCGGTTTCCGTCGTATCTTGGCCGACCCCCGAACGGACTTGGCCTGAGCGTGGCCTCGGGACTTTGGGCCCGATCAACGCGCCGACGCCGCCCTCCCATCAGAGCTTCTGATATCTCTCGATATCAAGCTAATCGCAGCATGACCCCTGCTGTCGGGCCTCGTGGTACGCAAGGGCCGGGCGCTGATGGTTGTCTACGACGGCGATCAGGCTGAGCTTGGCTACGAGCGGCGGCAGGTCATCAAGACCTTGCGGAAGAGCGCTGCCGGAGGTCTGCTGGCGCCGAGGTCTGCGAACCACACGAGCTACATCCGGGTATGCGCGTACGTGTGCAGCGCGTCGCGGACGAACATCGCCCCCGCCTCGTCGTCGTACATGGCCGCGAAGCGGGGGTCGTCGACGAACATGTCCCCAATGCCGTTCACCATCTCGATCGAGCGCTCCCGGTCGCCCTCGGCGGTGGGGGTGCCCGGGATCTGGCTCAGCCACTGGACGTGCCGGGCAGCCAGTGACTGAGCGTGTTCCGATGTCGGCGAATCCCCGGCCTTCACCGCGGCGACCCATGCGGCAACGAGGTCTTCGGTGTCCTGCTTCCAGGCTCGCTGCTGGTCGAGACTCTTGCCATGCCACCAGTCGTTGCTCACTTGGAACGCGCGCTCGCCCCAGCGTGAGATCACCTCGTCCTTGTAGTGGTCGTTGAACCCCGCCAACATGACATCCATCCGCGGTTCCACCCCCGCCCGCAGGGCCTCGAGCGTGTGACGAACAGAGTGGATCTGCCGTTCGATGCGGTCCCGTTCCTCTTCCAACGCGGCGATGTGGGCGCGGAGCCCGTCGAGCGTGTCCACCTCCTCGGCCAGGACCTCGGCGATGGCCGGCAAGCCCATGCCGAGCCGGCGCATGAGCAGGATCCGCTGTAGCCGGGCGACCGCGGCGGGGTTGTAGTAGCGGTACCCGTTCGCGCCGACCCGGGACGGGGCCAAGAGCCCGAAACGGTCGTAGTGACGCAGGGTCCGGCTGGTGATGCCGGCCCTCGCCGCGAGCTCCTGGATCGTCCACTCCATCGTTCCATTGTCACCCGCGGCGCAGCGTGGTCGCGATGATCTCCGAGGCGTCGGTGAGCAGGGCCTGCGCCGCCGTCTGCCCGGTCGCCGCCAGGTAGGTGTCGACCAGCCGGTTGCCCGCGGCGTACCCCGCGCCCATCGGCAATCCCACCGGGGCGACGCCGAGGTGCTCCGCGCCGGGGTCGCCGTGCACCCAGGCGGTGAAGTTCTGCATGCCTGTCACGTCGAGCCCGGTGAGCACCTTGGCGAAGACCTCGTCGTCGTGCAGGTGCGGCACGCCGATGCGGGCGGGGCCAAGCTCGTCGCCGTAGAGCTGGCGGGCGAAGGCGTCGGCCAGGCCCTCGCCGACGATGTGCTCGCCGACCGTGACGGTCATCGGGTCCCACACAACCCCGCCCGGGCTCCAACGCAGGTTGTGATTGAGCTCGTGCACGGCGGTGGCCTCCAGCCGCTCCACGTTCTCGGGGAAGGGCCAGAACGTGATGGCGATGTGGCCCGAGATGCCGCCGAACCCGGTCAATCCTTGGCAGGGACCCATGAAGTGCTCGTCACCCGGATCGCCGAGGACGAACAGCACGGTGATGTCCGGGGCCTCCAGCCCCGGCGTCGCCTCCAGCAGTACGGCGAGAGCGTTGTCGAGCGCGCGTTGCATCCGCTCCCAGGCCCCGGCCGCAGCCAGGGTTTCGAGCGCGTCGAGGCAACGCTCCTCGTCGCGGTCGATGGGGAACCCGGACGATTGGAGGTGTACGGCTACCAGGTCGAGCTCGCCTGGGTGGTAGCGGTACATGCCCGCGTTGGCCTCCAGCATCGAACGCAGCAGGTCAACGCGGTCCGCGACCGGGGCCAGCAGGATCCGCCTCATGGCGGAGTAGGTGTCAAGAACAGTGATCGACATGGCCCCGATGCTAGAAGTTGACGCAGCGTCAAGGTCAAACCAGCGGCGCTCTTCGTCGAGATACAGCTGGGCATGCCGTCACCCAGGCCCGTCGCGACCGGCGGTTCGCCGCTGCGATGGACTCACACAACTTGGTCAGCCGCTGTTCCAGCGTGCGCAGCTCCTCGGTCTTGCGGTCCGCGGTGAACGGCATCCACCGCTGCGCCCCGCCGTCGCCAACTACGCCAGAGAACCTCCTCGGAGGCCTGTCGGCGCGACCCGACAGACACAGCACCGCGACCGCGATGATCGGATATCGCCATCCAACCCGTCACGCGGAGCTACCTTGCGGCTGGTGGCACGGACCCGAGTGGGGGGCCTACCGTGGAACCACACCACGGCCAGACGCGTACCGCCGTTCGCCGCCGCTCCGAGCGCCCACGCCGCCCAGGGCACAGTCGGCCAAGGTCCTCCGGGGCCCGCGCAGAAGCACAGAAGACCTTTCGTCCGGCCCTGTCCTCGCCGGCGGGAAGCGTGGGATACCGCCGGGCTGGAGTCGACCGTGCCGAAGAAGCAGAGACCCGTCGCGGGCGCGACAGGTTGCGGGATGCATCGGCAGGGGCGCCCCGGGGTCGGCCGCCGCTGCGCGCGGGGTTTTGATCGGGATCTGTGGGCGCTATCGCAGTTGGTCGCGGCGGCGGGTCAGGTAGGCGGTCTCGGCGGTGTTGCCCGCCAGCTCGATGGCTTTGTCGTAGGCCGCGCGTGACTGCTGGCTGTGGCCCAGCCGGCGCAGCAGGTCGGCGCGGGTCGCGTGGTAGGCGTGATAGCCGGCCAACGCGTCCGCGAGACGGTCGACGGCCGCCAATGCCACCTGCGGGCCGTCGAGTTCGGCGACCGCGATGGCCCGGTTGAGGGCGATGATCGGCGAGGGATCGAGGCGGACGAGCTGGTCGTAGAGGGCCAGGGCCTGTGACCAGTCGGTGTCGCGTATGTCGCGGGCGGAGGTGTGCACGGCGTTGATCGCGGCGAGGATCTGGTAGCGGCCCGGAGCGGCCCCGGCGGCGGCAGCGGCGAGGCGCTGGCGCACCAGCCGATGCCCCTCGGCGATCAGCGCCGCGTCCCAGGCCCCACGGTCCTGCTCGGCCAGGGGGACCAGTTCGCCGCTGGCCGAGACCCGGGCGGTGCCGCGGGCCTCGGTGAGGAGCATCAGCGCCAGCAGCCCGGCCACCTCGCCGTCGTCCGGCATGAGGGCACGGATCAGGCGGGTGAGCCGGATCGCCTCGGCGGTCAGGCCGTGACGTAGGGGATCGGTGCCGGGGCCGGTCGCCAGATAGCCCTCGTTGAACACCAGGTACAGCACGGCGAGTACGCCGGAGACGCGTGCCGGGAGATCCTGCGCGGCCGGTACCCGATAGGGGATGCAGGCCGCCTTGATCTTGGCCTTCGCGCGGGTGATCCGCCGCTCCATGGCGGTCTCCTGCACCAGGAAGGCGCGGGCGATCTCGGGCACGGTCAGACCGCCGACCATGCGCAGCGTCAGCGCTACGCGGGTCTGCAGCGCCAGCGCCGGGTGACAGCAGGTGAAGATCAGTCGGAGCCGGTCGTCGTCGATGGCGCCGACAGGCTCGGGCGGGTCGTGGTCGTAGACCATCTGAGCCTTCTTGTGCTTGTCATCGCGCTTGTTCTCGCGCCGGATCCGGTCGATGGCCCTGCGGTTGGCGGTTGTGGTCAGCCAGGCGCCGGGGTTGGGGGGTACGCCGCCCGCCGGCCACCGCTCGACGGCGGTCGCGAACGCCTCGGCAGCCGCCTCCTCGGCGATGTCGAGGTCACCGAAGCGCCTGGTCAGGGAGGCGACCACCCGCACCCACTCCTCGTGGTGGGCCCGGGTGATCGCCTCCTCGACGTCGCTCACTGGAACGGCCGCACCTCGACCTTCCGATCGCAGACCTTCGACGCATCGGCGGCGAGCTTGAGCGCCACATCCAGATCGGGGGCCTCCCACACCCAGACGCCGGCGAGGTACTCCTTCGACTCCACGAAAGGCCCATCGCTGAACACCGCCTGCTCGCCCCGGTTGTCGATGACCGTGGCCGCGTCGGTGTCCGCGAGTCCGCCCGCGAAAACCCAGTAGCCCTCGGCGATCAGTCGTTCGTTGAACGCGCTGATGGCAGGCTGCCTGTCCGTGCTGCCGGGATTGCTCTTGTCATCGATTACGGAAACCAGGTACCGCATCTGAAGATCGTCTCCTGTGGTGTCAAGGCAGCGTGGTTCGGTGGTCAGGGACTTCAGGCCGTTGCATACCGCGGGCGCCCGGCCGGCCGGTAGACCTGGATCGTCACGCCCTTGGAGTCGACGCGCGACTCGACCAGGTCGAGCGCAAGATCCGGACCGGTCTCCGGGAACAGCCGCGTGCCCTGGCCGACGACCACCGGGACGGTGATCAGAGTCATCTCGTCGACCAGATCGTTCTCCAGCAGCCACCGAGTCAGGATGCCACTGCCGTGCACCTGCAGTTCACCCCCGGGCTTGGCCTTCAGCTTGCTGATGGCCGCCGCGAGGTCACCGCGGAGAACGGTCGTGTCCTCCCAACGCGGCGCGGTGAGCGTGGTCGAGGCAACGTACTTGGGGGCCTCGTTCAAGGCCACGCCGATGGGATGTGCGCGCATCTGGTCGATTGATCCCCAGGAGCCGGCGAACAACTCGTAGGTGCGCCGGCCGAACAGGAACGCCTCGGCGCGCTGGTAGGTCTGCGTGATGAACGTCCTGGTCTCGTCGTCGCCCTTCCCCCGGGCCCATCCGCCGCGCTCGAATCCGTTCCTGCGGTCATCCGACGCACCGCCGTTTCCCTGCATCACTCCATCGAGGGTGACCTGGGTCATGGTCGCCAGCCTCATGATCGCGGTTCCTTCACCTTGGTGCCGCCCCTTGCGGGCGGCCTCACCCCTGCTACGAACACCACCGCCCCGATCCGACACCGCCTCCCGGATGTCTTTGAAGAGCTTTCCGGGACGCCGGTCGTCAGCGATCCGACAGCACGACGGCTTCGCGGCGACGGCGCTCAACTTCCTCGAGCGCGCCCAGCGCGGACGAGGTGAAGCTGGAGGCAGCCCGAGCCGGGAGTCGCCGGGGAGGGCGGGAGCAGCCTCGACAAAGTCGCGCCGGTCCAGCACTACCGGATGGGCCGGGCGCGGTGAGCGAGACGGGACGGTATACGCGAGGAACCGGTGTCTCTACGCCTCTTGACGTGTCTACCAGCTCTAACCCGGTGGATTCGGGCTGGCAAGCGGCGCGCCCCCGCCCCCTCGGCATCGCGTGGGCGGGGAACTTCGGGTCGGGTCTTAAGAGCCTGGGCCCGGAGGCCACGGTGAAGGACTACGGCGTAGCCGTGGCGATGTCGCAGGGTAGAGCCGGGTGCCTAACCCGTCGATCGGACAGCAGTGAACGTGGGAACCGTCCGTGATCCGTTCCCGGCTGCGCGCCGTCCAGACACGCGGTGCCGGGACAGGCCCGACGTCGGCCGAAGGCGCGGATGGGGCGGAGCCGTCGTAGTACTCCGAGCGCGGGAGAGCCGCGTGCATGGGGAAGGGCGGCAGCGTGCCAGTCAACGAAGGGAACGCAATGTCCGAAGACGCACCGGTGAATATCGGTGCCAGCGCTTGGCCGGACCCCTGGTCGGCCGAGCGTGCGGTACGGAGGATGCAGACCAATCGCGTGGTCCACATCGACGAGGGCTTCGACTTCCTCGGGCACCACATCCGCCGCCAGCGGAAACGAGGAACGAACAAGTTCTTCGTCTACACCAAGCCGTCCAAGAAAGCCGTCCAAGCGATCAAGGACAAGGTGTCGGCGAAGACGCACAGGTCAACCCGCGATCAGGATCCGGCCGAGCTGATCCTCAGCTTGAACCGGATGCTGCGCGGGTGGGCGACCTACTTCCGGCATGGAGTATCAAAGGCGATCTTCGGCTTGATCGACGCCCACACGTGGGACCGGTCGATGCGGTGGATCCGCCGGAAATACGCGGGCAAAGCCCGCCTCAGCATGAACGAGTTCAGGCGTCGCTTCTGCGACACAGGCTGGAGGATCGCCCACCAGGGGACCGCCTTCACCGGCGCGTCCAAGGCCAGGATCGAACGCTACCGCTATCGCGGCGGCAACATTCCGACCCCCTGGACCGCCGAACCCGCAGGAACCTGACCAGCGGGCAAGGCACGTGGAGCGCCCGGTGCGTGGAGACGCGCACGCCGGGTGCGGCGGGCGGGCCGGGGAAACCCACCGTGAGCAATCACGGCAGGGCGCCCCGGTCCGACCCAACCCGACACCCCGACATCACCGGCCGCACGAGGAAGAAGGAGAAACCAGCATGGCGATTCAGCGGATGGACAACGTCGGCATCGTCGTCGAGGACATGGATGCCGCCATCGCGTTCTTCGTGGAACTCGGTATGGAGCTGGAGGGCAGGGCGGAGGTCGAGGGCCTCTTCGCCGACCAGTGCACCGGACTCGACGGCGTCCGCTGTGACATCGCGATGGTCCGGACCCCGGACGGTCACAGTCGGCTCGAGCTGGCGAAGTACCGCAGCCCAGCGGTGATCAGCGCCGGGCCGCGCAACCGGCCGCACAACATTCTGGGCACGCACCGCGTCATGTTCGCCGTCGACGACATCGAGGACACCGTTGCCCGCCTGCGCCCTCACGGCGCCGAACTCGTCGGCGAGATCGCCCGGTTCGAGGACAGCTATCTGCTCTGCTACCTCCGCGGCCCGGAGGGCATCATCGTCGGGCTGGCCGAGCAACTGCGCTGAGAAGGAGGAACCGAACCATGCAGCCGAACGAGATCATCGAGGTTCTGAACCGCCCGATCAGCCAGGAGTTGCTAGCCAAGGTCCGCCTACCCGAGTCCCACGGCCTCGGACCTACCGGTCGTCCTCGACATGCCCGGCAAGGTCGCCGACTTCCTCCGCGCTGCCGACCTGGAGGACGTCGAACGGGCCGCACTCGACCAGGGCGTCACCGTACGGCGCGGCCAGGGCTACAGCCTGCGTGTCACCACCGCACCCACGGTCCACCGCCAGCTTCTCGACCGCTGCCAGCCGCTCGACGGCACCGCATCGGTCCCGGCCCAGCGCAAGGCCCGCCACGAGTACGCGAAAGGCTGTCGGCCCTCCCGTGAGGCGTGTTGGTGATCTTCTCTCGGAATCACTCGTTTATGAGAACCATGGAGTCTTCCGCACGGGTTCACCGTCCTCGGCGGGACGGGTCCACCGGCCCGCCCCATTACCTCTGCCTTTCCCTCCGTCCCTCAGTTGGCGGCGGGTCAGTCCAGGAGATCGCCGCGTGTAGCGTTTTGACACCTTCCATGGGTAACCGCTATCTATTGGCCAACCGTTAGGGGGTGACATGCAGGACGCAGTGCTGGCGATGCTCGCCAAGGAGCCGTCGCATGGGTACCACTTGCACGCTCGGCTGCGGCGCAGTCTTGGCCCGTTGGGCGAGTCGATGAACCGCGGTCAGATCTATGTGACGTTGGCCCGGTTGGAGCGAGCGGGGCTCGTTGTCTGTGAGCGGGCGGACGGCCTGCCCGAGCGGCCGGAGCGCAAGGTCTATGCGCTGACGCCGGCCGGGCAGCAACGGGTGGCCGCCTGGCTGGCCGAGGTGGGCTGGCCGAAACCGGACCTGGCGGAGTTCCACCTCAAGCTCGCCGCTGCCGCCGCGGCCCGGCTGGCCGACCCGGTGGAGCTGGTGGCGGCGCAGCGCCGGGAGCTGCTGCGCCGCTTGCGTGAGGTGCAGCAGGCGGCGCTGGCCGAGCCGGCGGGGTCGGGCGCCGGCCTGCTGCTGGAGGGGGTCGTGCTGCGGCTGCAGGCGGACCTGCGCTGGCTGGATGCCTGCGAGCGGGCCTGGTCCAAGGTCGATGACGAATCCGAGGGCGCATGAACGTGTCGAGTGCCGTGGTTCGTGTCCACGGCCTGGTGAAGCAGCATGGTCGGGGGCAGGGCCGGGTCCGGGCGGTCGATGACGTCGACCTGGAGGTGCCCGAAGGCCAGATGCTGGCCGTGATGGGGCCGAGCGGTTGCGGGAAATCCACCCTGCTGCACCTGCTGGGTGGCCTGGAGCGGCCCAGCGACGGGGAGGTGTGGCTGGCCGGTCAGCGCATCGACACCCTGAGCGAGCGAGCTCTGGCGCGCATGCGGCGCCGGTCGGTGGGATTCGTCTTCCAGGCCTTCCATCTGGTGGAGGAGTTGTCAGCCGCCGAGAACGTGGAGCTGCCCGCGCTGCTGGCCGGGCGTTCGCGCCGCCAGGCCAGGCGGCACGCGAACCTGCTGCTGGAACGGGTCGGGCTCGCCGACCGCGCCCGGCACCTGCCGTCGCAACTGTCGGGAGGGCAGCGTCAGCGGGTCGCCGTCGCTCGCGCGCTGGTCAACGACCCGCTGGTCGTCCTGGCCGACGAGCCGACCGGCAACCTCGACACCGCGGCGACCCTCGATGTGCTGAGAATCTTCGAGGAGCTGCGTTCCGCGGGGCAGACCTTCGTGATCGTCACGCATGACGAGCGGGTCGCGGCCACGGCGGATCGGCTGGTCTCGATGCGCGACGGGATGTTCGTCGACGACACCCGGCTGGCCGGCTCCCACACGCGCGGGCTCGGCGGGCTGATCGGGCTGGAGGACTGAACGCCATGGGCTCCATCGTGCTCATCGTCCGCCTCGTGCTGGCCGACGTGCGCCGGCACAAGGTCCAAGCCGCGATGCTCCTGCTCGCGGTGACCGTGGCCACCGCCACGATGGCCCTGGGCCTGTCCCTGCGCGGCGTGAGCGACGCGCTGTACGAGCAGACCCGCGCGGCCACCGCCGGGCCGGACGTGGTGGCACTTTCCGGCGACGCGGGCCCCGCCGTGACCTCGGCCCTGGCCTCGCTGGCGGACGCTCCCGAAGTGGTCGCCCACCATGGCCCCTATCGCGTCGTCTACGCCGACCTCACCACGCGCGATTCCACCTTGTCCCCAGTGGTGGTGCACGGCTTCGCCGAGACGCCCGGCGCGGTCAACCGGCCGCTGGTGACCTCGGGTCATTGGGTACGCTCCGGCGGCACGGTCCTCGAACGCGGCTTCGCCACCGCGCTGGGCGTCGGCGTCGGCGACCACGTAACCATCGCCGGCCGGTCGTACCCCGTCGTCGGGATCGCCGTCACCGCGGCCACCTCCATCTACCCCTGGGCGGCGCAGATCGGCCCGGGCGGTGGTCCCAGCGACTACAGCGGCCTGGCCTGGATGACCCGATCAGATGCCCGGACACTGGCGTCGTCACACGATCTCCCGGTGACCTTGGCCATGGACCTCAAGCTGCGCGACCCCGCCGCGACCGAGGCCTTCCTCGACGCCCACCGTGCCTCCGCCGTGACCAACTTCCGCTCCTGGCAGTTCACGGCCGAGCAGGACATGGTCATCCTCAGAAGCAGCCAGCCCATCCTGGTCGTCGGTAGCTGGCTGCTCAGCTTCCTGGCCATCACCGGAGTGGCGGCGCTGGCCGCGGGACGCGCCGTCGAGCAGACGCGCCGGGCCGGGCTGCTCAAGGCCGTCGGGGCCGCCCCGGGACTGATCGCCACCGTCCTGCTCAGCGAGTACCTGGCGCTGGCGCTGGCCGGCGACACGCTGGGGTTGGTGATCGCCCGCCTGACCGTGCCCGCCATCGCCAGCCCCACCGCCAGCCGGATCGGCGACGCGGCCGGGCCCGGCGGTGCCACCGTCGCCACGGCGACCGTCCTCGCCGTGGCGGTGGCGGTGCTGTCCACGCTGCGTCCCACGCTGCGGGCCATGCGCACGGCGACCGTCACGGCGCTGACCGCCACCGCGCGCCGGCCCCGTCACCGACCCTGGCTCACCGCGCTGTCAGCGCTGCTGCCCACGCCGCTGTTGCTCGGGCTGCGGCTGACCGCCCGCCGGCCGGGCCGCGCCGTGCTGCAGGCGTGCTCCACCGCCACCACGGTGATCGCGATCGTGGCCCTGCTGACCCTCTACGCCCAGCCGGAGAGGGGTTATGGCCTGAGCGGCTCCTCCGTCCTGCCCAACCTGCGAGAGGTTCACGACCGCCGGCTGATGCTCGCCGTCACCATCCTGCTGATCGCACTCGCCGTCGTGAACACCATCACGCTCACTTGGACCACTGCCATAGAGGCCCGGGCGAACATGGCCATCGCACGTACGCTCGGCGCCACCCCAGGACAGATCTCCGCGGGGCTGTCCATCGCCCAGCTCCTGCCCAGCCTGCCAGGCTCGGTCATCGGCATCCCTCTGGGCGTCGGCCTGCTCTCGCTCTTCGCCGCCGGGAATCCGGCCGACCCCCCCTCCTCCTGGCTGCTCGGTGCCGCACTCGCGACTCTCGTGGCGACGGCGGCGCTCACCGCCCTGCCCGCACGCCTGGCGGCCCGCCGACCCGTGGCGCAGACCCTCAGCGCCGAAACAGCGTGACGCGGGGGACGGGCTGGCCGCGGCGGGCGGCCTCGGCCTTCAGGCGCTTCCTGAGCATCCTGCCCTGGCCGAGGAACGAGCGGTTCCGCTCGCGGCGGTTCCCGGAGAGGCTCCAGTCGTTCAGGGCCCGCTCGACCCGCACGCTCAGCCGGTCGCCTTCTCCGGTCGCGGCACCGACGAGCACCACGTTCTCCTGCCACTCCATGGCCGGGCCGTGGCGGTGGAAGGTCAGGCACACCGGCCCCTCGGCCGCCTGGACGCCCGCGGGCAGCCGCAGGTCGAAGCCGGCCTCGGTGCGTACGGCGGAGCGGGTGCGCACGGCCAGCGGCATACCGTCGGCGACCATGGTGACGACGGGCTCGCCCAGGTGTGCCGCACGGTCGGCGAAGGGCCGCCAGTCCGCCGGCGGGGCCAACCGGCTCGGCAGCCGGCCCGTGGGGGCGGGATCGGAGGCGGGGACCGCGACGTCCCCCGGGCCCGTCCAGACCTCGGGTGTCCTGGACAGGTCGCCCTCGGGCCACCAGACGATCCTCTCGGGTGTGACCTCCACCCAGATGCGGGCGAAATACCACCCCAGCCGCTTCACCAGGAACCACGGCATCCCGGCGAACCCGGCACCGGTCTTGGCGAGCGACTCGCGGACGTACCTGTCGGTGTTGGCCTGCAGATCCGCGTCGCGTACGGTCGCCCGGCCCTGCACGAGGACGATGGGCGCCCGGTCCAGTTCGGTGCCCTCGGCGCTGGAGTAGAGCAGCGCGACGCGCGGGTCGCGCCGGGCGCGCTCGGCCTTGCCGGGGTAGGTGAGCCCGGTGCTCACGTCGAGCGTGCCGCCCGCGCCGACGTACGGCGTGACGGGCCAGGTGACGGGCCGGCCGTCGCGGGTGAGCGAGGCGTACTCGCAGACCATGGCGCGGTCGAGAATCTCGGCCGCCTCGCGCGGCCACGTGGTCGATGCGGATGTGGTCATCACGACTCCAAGAGAGCGTTTGCGGGGGCGGTGGCGCCGTACAGGCGGGTGAAACGCCGCCGGTAGGCCGGCCACCAGAACAGGCGGAACATGAGCCGGGCCACTACGGGCAGGTCGGCGTACGACGCCGCGAGCAGGTCGGCGTCCGCACTCGAGGCGAGCCAGCCGAAGATGACGGGGACCCGGCGGCGGCCGAAGTCGTCCATCGCCTGGCGTTTGTCGGCCTCGACGTCGTCGAGGGTGAGGTGGCGGAGCATGAGCGGCACGGCGATCCGCTCCTCGTGGTCGAGGTGCTCGTTGACGAGCTCGTGCAGCCGCCGCAGGATGGGCGCGCGCTCGGCCAGGGGCACCCCGCGATCGGAGGCGGCCGCGATGAGCGGGTCGAGCACGGAGTGCTCGGACTCCAGCTCGGCCAGCGCGTCCGCCGCCTCCGGGGCGCGGCCGACGAGCGTGGGCCACAGGCCGTCGTCCTCGTGCGAGTGGTGGGCGTGCAGCATGTCCAGCACGAGCGCGAGCTGCTCCTCCAGCAGCTCCTCGTGCGCGTCGTCGCGCGGGTTGCCGCACGGCTCGGCCAGGCGGCCGAACTCGGCGCGGAAACCGGCGTGCATCATCAGGAAGCCGGTCAGGTGTTCTGGTGTGATCATCTTCTGTCCCCTCACGTGTCGGGAACAGAGTGCGCGACCCGCCTCTACGTGCACTTGTCGAGGGCTTGTCGGGCCCTTGCCAGCCAGTAGCCCGCGCCCGCCTGCTCCAGCAGGCGCACCGCCTCCCGCAGGTGGGCCAGCGCCCCCTCGCGGTCCCCGAGCGCCAGCAGCGCCTCTCCCATGTGGCCGTCGTACGCCCCGTCGACGGTGGTGCAGGTGCCGTTCACGTGCAGCAGCCCGGCGAAGGGACGGAACGCGTCGTAGACCTCCCGCGCGACGTCCGATTCGCCGAGCCGGATCGCCGCGTGCAGCCGGCACATGGTGGCCATCGCCCAGTGGTAGTCGCGCGGCGGCGGAGGGGTCTCACGCAGGAGCCGCCGGGCGCGCTCGTACTCGCCCAGCTCCGCCAGCGCGTACGCCAGGACGTAGGCGGGCCCTGCCAGGCCGGTACGCCGGAACATCTCCTCGACCCATGCCACCTCCTCCCCGAGGCGGTCCTCGTGGATGAGCGTCTCGGCCCGTACGGCGAGCATGCTCACCTCGAAGTACGCGAGATCGGTGAACGACAGCGTCGCCCTGACGGGCTCGAAGTGGCGGGTCGGGTCCGGCACGCCCTGGAACAGGTCGAGTCCCACGTGCGCCACCGCCGCCTGCATCGCCAGCGTGGGATTGTGCAGGTCGCGCAGCAGCATGTCGATCTCCGTCAGCAGCGCGCGAGCCTGCGGCACCCTGCCGTGCTCCACGAGATGAACGACGAGGTGGAGCTGTGCGATCACCCTGAGCTGGGACGACAGGTCCGGCTCGGCCAGCAGGCGCCACGCGGTCTCGGCCCGCTGCTCGATGAAGTCCTGTCCCTGCATGGCGAGCAGCCGCAGGTGGAGCACCCGCCGCAGCAGGGCGGGGTCGCCCAGGCGCTCGGCCGCCGCCACGGCCTGCGACGAGACCGGGCCGACCTCGTCCTCGCGACCGGTCTGGGCGAGCACGACGGCCCGGACGGCCTGTGCCGTCGCCCAGGCCGACGTGGACGGCGGCAGCTCTCGCACGGCCCGGTCCGCCCCGTCCCGCACGGCGGCCACGTCAAGGCCGTACCGGAAAGGCACCCAGACGCCGTGTCCCATCGCGATGTCGGCGGCCCTGACGGCCTTGTCCAGATCGGCGCCGGCCATGGCGAGCGCCTGCTCGACCGCCTCGTAGCCCTCGTCGAACCGCCCGGCGGCGTAGCGGCTCTCTGCCAGCCCGACGGCGAGCTCGAACCGCTCGGCCGCGCCGGTTCCGGCCAGCTCGGCCGCCGCCAGCGCCTCCTGCCACGACACGGCCGCGTCGTCGGGCGCGTGCCGCCGCAGGGCCGCCCGCGCGGCGCGGGCGGAGTAGTCCATCGCCATGCGGGCGGGCTCCGCGCCCAGCTCCGCCGCCGCCAGCCAGTGCCGCGCGATCACCGCCGCGCGGTCGTCCCGGTCCCCGTGGACGCGGGTGAGGACTCCCGCGACCTGCTCGTGCACGCCGGCCCGCCACAGCCGCGACCGACGCGACAGCAACGCGTCGGTCACCAGGGCGTGCGCGAACTCGTACACGCCCAGCTGGTACGACGACTCCCGGATCAGCCCCGCGTCGAGGGCCGCGTCGAGCGGCGGCAGCAGGTCGCCGACCGTGCCGCCGGCGACCTGGGCCAGGACGCCCGCCTCGAACTCGTCGCCCATCAGGGCGGCGAGCTCCAGCACGCGGGCCGCCTCCTCCCCCAGGCCCGCCACCCGGTGCAGCACGACGTCCAGCACCCCCTGTGGCAGCTCCTCTCCCGCCCGGGCCAGCTCCGCGAGGAAGAACGGGTTCCCGGCGGTGCGCCCGCGCAGCTCCTCGGCCTTGCGGCTGCCCGGGTCGCGGCCGGACAACTCCCGGACGAGCGCGCGGACCTCCTCGGTGGCGAGCCCGTCGAGCCCGAGTCTGCGCGCGCCGAGCCGCGACAGCGCCGACAGTGTGGCGGTGAGCGCCGACGCCTCGTGCCGCCGGAAGGTCGCCACCAGCAGCAGGCCCGGCCGGGCGGTGGACGCCACGTGGACTAGGAGCCGCAGCGTCGCGTCGTCGGCCGCGTGGATGTCCTCCAGCACGACGATCACCGGGCCGACGCCGGCCAGGAACGTGCCGACCGCCTCGAAGAACCGCAGCCGCGCCCCCTGCGCGTCGGACGCCGGGATCGCCTCCAGCCCGCCCGACAGGAACGTGCCCACCTCGTCGGGCAGGGCGGCCTCCGGGGCCGCGGCGGCGAGGGCGCGCAGGACCCGTTCCCAAGGCCACAGGGCGGGCGCGGTCTCGTGGTCGGGACTCGACCCCCAGCCGACCGGCACGTCGGCGGTCGCGCGGAACCGCTTCAGCAGGCTCGTCTTGCCGACGCCCGGCTCGCCGTCCACCAGCACGATCTGCCCGGTGGCGGACGACGCCTTCGCCGCCTCGTTCAGGAACTGCAGCGCGCTCTCGCGGCCGACGAAGACCGGCTGGTCCGCCGCGGACTCGGGAGTCCTGCGTGCCGTCGTCCGTGCCAGAGGCCGCTGCGGGACCTGCGGCGTGGCGGGCCGCTCCGGCGGGAGCAGCGTGGCGTCCTGGCGCAGCACCGCGCCTTCGAGCTCCCGCAACCGCGGCCCGGGGTCGATGCCCAGTTCCCCGGCGAGTACCTCCCGCACCCTGCGCAGGCAGGTGAGTGCCGCCGCCTGCCGGCCCGCCCGGTAGTGGGCCAGCACCAGCAGTTCCCAGGCACGCTCCCGCAGGGGGTGTTCGCGGACGAACGGGTCCAGCCGCGCGACCACGTCCGTGTGGCGGCCCAGCTCCAGCAGGGCCGCGGCCAGCCCCTCCACCGCGTCCAGCCGCACCTGCTCCAGACGGCCGATCTCCGGCTGCGCCCACTCCTCGGAACGCACGTCCGCGTACGGGTCTCCCCGCCACAGGCCGAGCGCCTCGGCGAGGGCGGCCGCCGCCTCCTCGTGCCGCCCCTCGGCCAGATAGCCGGACCCGGCCGACACGAGCGTCTCGAAGTCCCTCGTGTCGAGGCCGAGCCCTCCGGTCATCAGGCCGTACCCGTCGGCGGCGCTGACCAGGACGGTCGGTGTCGTGCCCGGCCGCCGGGCGGGCTCCAGCCGGCGGCGCAGGTTGGAGACATAGACCTGCAGGCTCCCCTGGGCGCTGGCCGGCGGGTTGCCGGACCACAGCCGGTCGGTCAGGAGGTCCACGGGGAGCACGCGGTCGGCGTGCATCGCGAGGAGGGCCAGGAGGGCTCGCTGCTTCGGCGGTCCGGCCGGTATGGCCTGCCCGGCCACGATGAGTTCCATGGGTCCGAGGACGTTCAGCCGCACGGGCCAATGGTAGGGAGGCGCCTTTCAACCGGTCCAGTTGTGACATTTCTGGCCCGACCGTCACCGCGGCGGGAACCGGCCGCCCGGGCCGTCGGCGTGGACGAGGCCCGGACGGGTTCACGGGTCTTGCCGGTTCCGCCCCGTGAGGAGCTCGGACGGGATGCCGAGGACGGTGAGGAAGGCGGTCGCCGCGGGCGTGAGGCCGAAGCGGCTCCAGACCAGGTGCTCGACGCGGGCGGGCGCATCGGTCACCGGGATGGTGGCCACGCCGGTGAGCTGGGGCGTGTAGGTGGACGGCAGCATCGCGACGCCGAGACCTTGCTGGATGAGCCGGGCCATGAGATCCGCCGCGGTCACCTCGAAGGCGACGTCGCGGACGAGGCCCGCGGCGGAGAACGCCTGGTCCGACTGCATGCGGCCGGCTGTCCCGGCCGGGAAGTCCACGAACACCTCCGAGGACAGCCGGCGAAGGTCGACATCCGGCTCCTTCGCGAGCGGGTGAGCGGGAGCGACCACGGCGACGTGCCGGTCACGGGCCAGTTCGTACGCGCGTACGCCTTGAGGGCGGGCCGTAGCCGGCAGCCCGAGGAAGGCCACTTCGATGGCGCCCTGCTTGACATGCTCGACCAGCTCCTCGCTGGCGCCTACGCGCAGGCCGATGCGCACGCGCGGATACCGCCGGTGGAAGTCGTGCAGCGCGGCCGGGATGTCGACAGCGGCGACGGTGGGGATCACGCCCACGGTGAGCCGTCCGCGTATCTCTCCGACGGCCGCGGCGACGTCGGCGGCGGCTCGCTCGGCGGCGTCCAGGCATTGGCGGGCGGCGGGAAGGAACGCCTCACCGGCGGGCGTCAGCCGTACCCGGCGGCTGGTGCGGTCGAAGAGCCTGGCGCCGAGTTCCCGCTCCAGGCGTGCGATCTGGTGGCTGAGGGCGGATTGGACGACGAGGCATCGCTCGGCGGCGCGGGTGAAGCTGTTCGTCTCGGCGACGGCGATTACGTAGCGCATTTGCTGAAGCTCCATTGATCCATCGTCTATCACGATGGATGGAGTGAAAAACATGCATTGGACTCATTGATGTGCGTCGTCCGAGACTGGCTTCATGACGAACACGGCTGCACACGCGATCTCCGTCGAAACCGATAGCGGCGCCACCTATGGGAACCTGTCGCGCACCGCAGTGACGGCGCTGGGGCCCGTCGTGTGGGGCACGACGTACGTTGTCACCACCGAGCTTCTCCCCCAGGGACATCCGATGTTCGCGGGACTGCTCCGCGCGTTGCCCGCAGGCCTGATCGCCCTGGCGATCACGCGAACCCTGCCGCGCGGGGCGTGGTGGGGGAAAGCGGCGGTGCTCGGCGTGTTGAACATCGGCCTGTTCTTTCCATTCCTGTTCACGGCGGCCGAACGGCTGCCGGGAGGCGTCGCCGCCACTCTTGGCGCGGCCCAGCCGATCATCGTCGCCGTCCTGGCCATGGCGATCCTTCATGAGAGCCCGTCCGCACGGCGCTTCGTCTGGGGGGTGATCGGCGTCGTAGGCGTCGGCCTGGTGGTGATCGGCCCGAACGCGGCGTTCGACGGCGTCGGGCTCGTGGCGGGCCTCGCCGGGGCCGTCACGATGGCTCTCGGGGTGACGCTCACCAAGCGCTGGGGGCGTCCCGCCGGAGTCGGACCCACCGCGTTCGCCGGCTGGCAGCTCACTGCCGGCGGCCTGTTCCTGGTGCCCGTCACGTTCCTCATGGAGGGCCCGCCGCCCGCGGTGGACGGGCCCGCCGTGCTCGGTTACCTCTGGCTGGGCCTGTTCGGAGGCCTGATCGCCTACGTCCTGTGGTTCCGCGGCGTCACCATGCTGCCGGTCACCTCCGTCGCGGTCCTCGGCCTACTCTCACCGATGGTCGCCGCGCTTCTCGGCGCCGTCCTGCTCGGTCAGACACTCGGCCCGATCCAACTCGTGGGCTTCGCGCTCTCGCTTGCCGCGATCGTCGCGGCGCAGCTTCCCACGCGTACCGGTCCGCGCACCTCCGTCCTGAACATCGTCAAGGAGAGGACCGTCCGATGAGAATCGTCGTCGTCGGAGCCATGAGCGCGAGGGGCGGCGGCGCAGAACGTTTTCACGCCACCGCCCCTGATCCGACTTGGACTACCACATCAGCGGGTCAAAGCCCCTTGCACTGCCCGGTCCTGGGTCCGGACACGGTGTTGACCTTGCCGTTATTCGCCGGCGCCGGGGAGTTTCCGCTGCAGCTCAACGGCCCGCTGATCCGGTTACCGGACACGACCGGCGCATCCGTCACGCGGTTGTCGGTCAAGCTGACCGGACCGATCACCGTGGAGTCCACGATGGTGAGCTTGTCGGTGGCACCGTTGACCGTCACCGGACCACTGACAGTCGTCCGGTTCAGCGAGACACCGGCGGCCTTCGAGGCGCTGATCGGCCCGCTGACATTGGCGCCGGTCGCGTAGAGGCTCGCGCCCTTCTGCACCGTGACCGGCCCGGAGACTACTGCTCCGTCCAGGCAGGTGACGCCGGAACTCGCCGTGAGGGGTCCAGCGTGGCGGCCGGTGATCGTGACCGTGCACGCGGGCCTGGTGTCCGCCAGCGGGATCGCTACGGTGACCGTCGTGCCGGTCGTCTCACCGGCGATGACGAGGTCCGCGCTCGTCGCGCCCCCTTGCGCTGGGTCAGCGGGCACCGCGAACCCGACGGTCGCACGGCCGACCTCGTCGGTGTTGTCGGTGTTCGCGCCGGCCGTGGCGTCGACCGCGAACGTGCCGACCTTTTGGCCGGCGAACGTAGCCGTGACCTTCTCATCCTTCGGCTCGTTGCTGGTGAACGCCAGCGACGACAGGTTGACCGTCACCGTGTCACCCGCCTTGAAGCCACCCTGCGGCGCGTCGAACCGCACACCGACCGCGCGCTGCGCGTAATCCGGAGCGACGGGGGAGTTCTCGCCCAGGTAGGCGACCATGGACTGAAGGTCGACCTGGCCGGTGTCCCGCTTGTCCGCCCCTTCGTTCAGGGTGCTGAAGTTGTCCCCTCCCGAGGCGAGGAACGAGTTCACGACCACGCGGTAGGACTTGGCCGGGTCCAGCGGCTTTCCGCCGAGGGTGACCGAGGTGATGTGCCGGCCCTTGGGCGCGCTCGGGTCGTAGGTGTAGAAGAGTCCCTTGGACACGCCGAGCTTGAGGAACGGCCGGCTGGCCCCCTCGGGCTGCCACTGCTCCTCGAGCACCTTGGCGATCCGCTCACCGGTCAGGGTCATCGTGACCAGGGTGTTCGCGAACGGCTGGACCTCGGCCGCCTCCTTGTAGGTGACGGTGCCGTCTTCCTTGCCTCCGGCCCGGTACTTCATGTCCGTACGGAGCCCGCCCGGGTTCATGAAAGCGATCTCAGTGGATGGGTCGGTGGTGCGAGCACCCGCGAGTTGCGCGTCGGCGACGAGGTTGCCCAGGGTCGATTCGCCACCGCGGTTCTCGGTCGTGCCGTTGGCCTGGCGGGCCCGGTTGAAGTCCGCGGTGATCTCACCGAGCTTGCGGGCACCCTCCCTCTTGGCCACCTCGACGGCGTCATCCACGATTCCCTTGACCGTCGGATCCACGCCGTAGAGGGGCTTCCACGAGCCGTCCGCCTGCTTCTCGGTCAGCGGGACGATCTTCGAGTCGACGTTGACCGCTTGCTTCTTGGTCTTGTCGTACGTGAACGTGATCTTGTTGAGGTTGTAGCCGTACTGACCCGCCGACACGACCGGGCGCACGGTCACCGGACGCTTCTCGTCCTGCCACTCCTTGACCGGGACCTTGTGGTCGTATGCCAGGTGGGTGTGGCCGGAGATGATCGCGTCGAAGTTCTTGTCGACCCCGTTCACAATCTTGCCGAAGTCGCTCGTCGGGTCGGTTGCCGACTCGTATCGCGTGGTGGCGGCACCCTCGTGGACGAGCAGCACGACGATGTCGGCCCCCTCCTTGGCCTTCAGCTCGTCGGCGACCTGGTTGACCGCGCTCGGGATGTCCAGGATGTCGAGCATGGAGATGCCCGCGGGGGTGACGAGTTCGTCGAGGTGCTCGGTCACCGCGCCGACGAAGCCGACCTTGACCCCGTCGACCTCCTTGACCCAGGACTCGGTGAGCTCCTTGTACCTGTCCTGGAGCTCCTTCTTGACCTTGACATTGGCGCCGATGTATTCCCACGTGGCCCGCGGGATGACCCGGTTCATCAGGTCGTCGTAGCCCCGGTCGAACTCGTGGTTGCCGACCGCGCTGACCTCGAGACCGGCCGCGTTGAGCGCATCGATGGTCGGGTTGTCCTGCTGGATGAACGAAGTGAACGTCGAGGCACCGATCAGGTCCCCCGCCGCGGCGAAGATGGTATTGGGGTTTTCTGCCCTCATCCCCTTGACCGCGGTCGCCAGCGCTGCGGCTCCCGCTTCCTGACCGTTCGCCTCCAGTCGGCCATGGAAGTCGTTGATCCCGAGGATGTCGATCTTGACAGAGTCATTGGCAAGCGCCGGCGGCGCGCCGACCAGGCCCCCCGCCATCGTGGCCATCGCGACCAGCGGAGCCAGACGCCTCCGCAGGCGCATACGGGGTGCCCCGTGAGTTCGGGCAGATCTAGCAAACGTAAACATAAGGCATAGCATTGCCAGGGCGAAGCAAAAGGGCCAGTTTACGGTGCGAGTCAGCAGTCCTGGACTTCAAGGTCAAAATGCACGATTTCCACCACGCCCACGCCTCCTGACTCCTCGCCGGCGGCGCCGAGCGCTACAAGGCGCACGAACGTCTGCGTACAGAACGGCCGATCGTCCCCCGGATCAGGGCTGAAGGTCCCACGGGAACGCCCCCGCCGGCGTGCCAGCATGGGATCGCGCCGGGCGCGGCGGGCGCCACCGGATCGCGGACGCGGTCGCGCGTCCCTCCGGCAGGAAGGCAGCCCATGATGACCTCGGCCGAGGCGCCGACCGGATCCGGACGGCCACCCGGAGCACCGGCACGGCCCGCGACACCCGCGACACCGGGAGCTCCGGGAACGCCCACACCACTCGAACCGCCCGCGAAGCCCCGCAGCCGGGCGAGCCGCCTGCTGAAGGCCAACGCGGTCGTGGTTGTCTGGCTGGGGCTCACCGTCCTGGCGGCCCTGGCGGGCGACGCGCTGCCCGCACCCCGCTGGCTGCTGGTCCATCTCTTCCTGCTCGGGGCCGTCACCAGCGCGATCCTGATCTGGAGCGAGCACTTCACGGTCACCCTGCTGCACGCGCGGCCCCGGACCCGCGCGGGAGCGCTGCCCGCCTCGGGACCGCGAACGCCGGCACCACCGCCGTGCTGGCGGGCGCCGCGCTGGCGGCGGAGCTTCAGAGGCTGATCGCTTGTAGTCCGTGGAGATGTGATCCGACTCCGCCGGCCAGGTCACGATGTTCTGTGGTCAGGCGGGTGACTCCACGGCCTGCGTCCGCGTGCCGTGCGCTGCCAGGGAGCGGTGGAAGCGCCGGAGCAGAAGACCGCCCGTGGCGGCCAGGCCCGTCAACAGCCCCAGCCAGGCACCCACGGTGTGGGCACCCGCGACGGCGCCGATCAGCCAGGCGGCGGGCAGCCCGATCGCCCAGTAGCCGACGAGAGTGATGCGGAAACCGCTCCTGGTGTCGTCGAGGCCCCGCAGCAGGCCCACACCGATGTTCTGCGCGCAGTCGACGTACTGGAGAACGGCGGCGACCAGGAGCAGCGACGCGGCGATGTCCAGCGTCTGCCGGTACTGGCCTCCGGACGGGTCGAGGAACGGGCGCAACACGAGCTCGGGCACGGCCAGATACACCAGCCCGACCACAGTCATGACGGCGGCACCGCACACGAGGGCGGTACGGGCGATGCGCGCCGCGGCCCCGGCCCGGCCGAGGGCGACCTCGCGGCTGACCCCGATGGAGGCCGCGTGCGAGAGCCCGACCGACACCTGGAAGACGATGTAGACGAGCTGGTTGACGGCGGTGTGCGCGGCCAGCGCCGAGCTGCCGAAGCTCCCGATCAGCAGGGCGACGACAGAGAAGAAACCGGCCTCGGAACCGTACGTCGCGGCGATGGGCGTCCCGAGCCCGAGCAGCCGGCGCAGGGTCGCGGGCCTGGCCCGCCACACCCGCAGGGACAGCATGGGGGCGAGGACGGGGTCCCGCCGCGCGGAGGCGTACAGCGCGACGAACGAGAGCAAGTACACCAGGGAGGTGGCGACGCCGATGCCAGGCAAGCCGATCTTGGGCAGCCCCCACGACCCGTGGATGAGGACCCAGTTGAGGCCGGCGTTGACCGCCACCGACGCGAGCGTAATGCGCAGGAGCGCCTGCGGGCGGCGCATGCCGACGGTGAACTGGCGGACGGCCTGGAACCACAGGCACGGCAGCAGCCCGGGGGCGAGCGCGACCAGCATGGGCTGCATGCGCCGCACCACGGCGGCGTCCTGGCCGAGCCAGGTGAGCGCGTGCCCGGAAAGGACGAGTAGGACGGCGCCGACGACGCCGGCGAGGGTGGCGACGGCCAGCGCCGCGCGCAGTAGCTCGCGGACGTCGTCTCCGGCCCGGTCCACGTCCTGACCGTGCCCCTGGACCGAGCCGGCCTCGGCGGTCTCGGCGCGGGCCGACGCGGCGGCGACCTGGTTCCCGACGGCGGTCACCAGGCCGACACCCATGGTGCGCAGCTGGTTGAACAGGACCAGCGCGAGCCCTCCGGCGGCCAGGGCCTCGATCCCGATCAGGCCCATCATGACGGTGTCGGTGGTCGTGAGGGCGACCTGCGCGAGTTGGGTGAGCGCGAGCGGCACGGCGAGGGCGGCCAGGGGCTTGACGTCCTGGCGGAATCGGGAAAGGGGCATGGCTCCTCACATCGTGCTGGGCGGGGGCTCGCGTCGGCCGGCTGCCCGGCCGCCCCGCGGGATCGGTCGAACCGGTCACGCCGATGTCGTCCGCCTGAGTGACCCTAGCGGTGCCGCGCACGGAGACCCCACGGAGGGCGGCCTCCGCCCGGTGTGCACGCTTCCGCCCGGTCAGGTCGGTCGTGGGCGCGGCCGTCCCCAACTATCTACTCAGGTAAAGCATGTGTTTAGGATAGGCAAACCTAATTCAGATCGCATTATTGAGGAACGAGGGCGACGTGATCACCAGACGACAGCTCCTGTGGACCGGCGCGGGGATCGGGCTGGCCGGTGTGCTCGCCGCCTGTGGAAGCGGCGGGCAGACCGGTCCGGCGGCGGTCTCGGCGTCCGGCTCGGCCGTGGAGCAGCCGCGTACGGGTGGCACGTTGCGGGTCGGCGCCCTCGGACGAGCCTCGGCGGTCACCCGGGACCCGCACGGCACACAGACCAACGAGAGCGACTATCTGATCATCAGCCTGCTCTACGACACGCTGACCGTCCCCGGCGAAACGACCAACACCGCGCCGCGCCTGGCCGGCGCGTGGAAGGCGTCCGAGGACCTCAAGACCTGGCGTTTCACGATCGCCGACGGGGCCGCCTTCCACGACGGCACGCCCGTCACCGCCGAGGACGTGGTCTGGTCGCTCAAGCGGCTGCGCGCCACTCCGGCCGGCGCCAGCCGGCTGCCCGGCATCCAGCCCTCCGGCATCTCCGCGGAAGACGCGAAGACCGTGGTGCTGGTCTCGGACTATCCCAACGCGGACCTGCCGTTGCTCACCCGCCTGACCACGTTCGTCCTGAAGAAGGACACCAAGGACGACGCGCTGGCCACCGCCCCCGGCACCGGCCCGTTCAAGCTGGACTGGTTCCGCGACGGCAACGCCCGCCTGGTGCGCAACGACAACTGGTACGGCGGGAAGGTCTATCTGGACGCGATCGAGGTCCGGATCTTCGAGAGCCCGCAGGCGATGGCCAACGCCCTCCTGGCCGGGCAGATCGACGTGGCGTCCAACGTCGGCGCCGTCGCCGCCCGCACGGCGAAGTCCCGCTCGGACATCCAGATCCTGCGTCGGCCCAACGACATGGCGATGCCCATCGTCATGCGCACCGCCGACGGGCCGTTCACTGACCCCAAGGTGCGGGAGGCCCTGCGCCTGGCCGTCGACCGCGACGCCATGGTCAAGCAGGTCCTGTCCGGGTACGGCACCGTCGCCAACGACGTCCTGGGCACGGGCGACCCCGCGTACGCCAAGGACCTCCCGCAGCGCACCCGCGACATCGCCAAGGCCAAGAGCCTGCTCGCCGAGGCCGGCTTCGACCTGTCCAAGACTTACGACCTGATCACCACCGAGGACATCTCCGGCCTCGCCGAGTCCGCGACCCTGTTCGCGACCCAGGTCCGCGAGGCGGGCGTGAAGATCAACGTGGTCAAGCAGGACTCCGCCGTCTTCTGGGACAAGACCTGGCTCAAGGCCCCGCTGTACACCACGTACTGGGGCACCAACGACTCCGTGGTGTTCTTCGCCAGCAAGACGATGCTGTCCGACGCGGGCCAGAACGAGGCGGCCTGGAAGGAACCCGCCTTCGACGAGGCGTACCGCGAGGCCATGGCGACCGCCGACGCCGCGAAGCGGCCCGAGGCGCTGCGCAAGCTGCAGCAGATCGAGTACGAGAAGTCCGGCTACCTGCTGTGGGGCATGGCCGACGGCATCGACCTGGCCGGCGGCGCGGTACGCGGCCTGCCCAAGCTCCCCGGCTACGGCCGGGTGCAGCTTGAGAAGACGTGGCTGGCCCGTTGAGCCGTCTCGGGCCCGAAGGAGGCGCCCCCGAGCCCCCGGCCCCGCGCCGGGGCCGTTCCGGAACGGAGCCGCCGCCCGGAGTGGAGAACCGGGTCGCCGGAGAACCACGGTCTGTTGAGAAGCCCCGGTTCGTCCTGGTCGCGGGGCATGTCGCCTGGTCGGCGCTGCGGCGCCTCGCCGTCCTCGCGGTCCTGCTCGGGGTCGTCTTCGCCGCCGTCGAGCTGCTGCCCGGCGACGCCGCCTCCAGCACGTCCGAACGCGGCGAGAGCGCCGCGGACCTGGCCGCACGCCGTACGGCGCTCGGCCTGGACCGCCCGCTCGCCGAGCGCTTCTGGGACTGGATGACCGCCCTGCCGACCGGTGACCTGGGTACCTCCGCCCGAGGGGAGCCGGTCACCCGCCTGCTCGCCGGGCCGTTCCCCAACACGCTGCTGCTCGGGAGCCTGGCCCTGGCCGTGAGCGTGGCGGGCGCCCTGGCGCTGGGAAGCTGGGCCGCGCTGCGTCCGGGCGGCCGCGCCGACCGCGTCATCGGCGTCGTGGCCACCATGGCGTTCGCGCTCCCGGAGTTCGTGGTGGCCATCGCACTGCTGCTCGTCCTGTCCCTGTGGCTCGGCTGGCTGCCCGCCGTCACCCTCATCGGTGCCGACGGCGCCCCCGCCTCACCCGGCATGCTGCTGCTTCCGCTGCTGGCCCTGGCCATCCCGCAGATCGGTTGGAACACCCGCATCGTGCGCGCCGCGCTCGCCGACCAGGCCGCGCTGCCGCATGTGAGCGCCGCGATCCTCGACGGGCTGCCTCGCCACCGCATCCTGACGCACCATCTCCTCCCCGGCGCGTTGCCCGCCGTCGCCGTCGGCGTCGCGACCTCGGCCGGGATGCTGCTCGGCGGCGCGGTCGTGGTGGAGACCCTGTTCAACTACCCCGGCGTCGGCGCCGTCCTGGCGGGCGCCATCGCGGACCGGGACACCCCGGTCGTCGCCGGGGTGGTCGCGGCGACCGGCAGCGCGATCAGCGTGGTCCTGCTGCTCGCCGACCTCGTCCGCGCTCGATCAGTAGGAGTGCGCCTGTGACGACTGACTCCCCCCACAGCGATGATCAACGGTGGCTTGACGGGGCGGACAAGGTGATCGCTTCCGCTCGGTCCCGTCCTTCGCGCGCGCTGCGGGCGGCGCCTGCCCTCGTTCTCATACTGTTCGCGCTGGCCGGCCCGCTGCTCGCGCCGCACCCGATCGACCAGCCGCTCGTCGCGCCGTACGCGACCCCGGACGCCACCGCGGTGCTCGGCGGCGACCTGCTCGGACGCGATGTTCTCAGCAGGTTCCTGGCTGGGGGTGGGCCCCTCGTCCTCAACGCGCTGGCGATCGCCGCGCTGGTCACCGGCGCCGCCACATTGCTGGGCATCCTCGCGGCCCTGCGCCCCGGGCTCGGCCGCTGGGTGGAACGCACGGCCGACCTCGCCATCCTGGTGCCCGCCGTCCTCGGCATCATGCTCGTCGCCCTCGCCTGGCAGGACGGCGGCCGCCTGGCGATCGCCGCGGCCGCCACCGTCCTCGGCATCCCGTACGCCACCCGGGTGGTCGCCGCGGCGGCCGCGCCCATCGCGGTGTCCGGCTACATCGAGACCGCCGCCGCCTCCGGCGAACGCCTCTGGTACCTGATCGTCCGGGAGGTCCTGCCCAACCTGAGGGCCACCCTCCTCGCGCTGTTCGGCCTGCGCTTCGTCGAGGCCGTCTACGTGGTGTCCGTCGCCGCCTTCCTGCAGCTCGGCCCGCAGCCGCCGACCGCCGACTGGGCCCTGATGATCAGGGAGAACTCGCCCGGCATCATGCTCAACCCGCTGGCCGTCGCGATCCCTGCTCTCGCCGTCGGCGTGCTCGCGCTCAGCGTCAACCTCGCCGCCGACGCCCTCATGCCCAAGACCGGCACGACAACGGAGGTCCCCCTGTGACGCCCGCTGAGCCCCCCTCCGTCGAGGTCACCGATCTGGAGATCCGCCTACCCGACGGCCTTCCCCTTCTCTCCGGTGGCACGCTGACGCTGTCCCCGGGCCGCGTGGTCGCGCTCACCGGCCCGTCCGGCGCGGGCAAGACCACCCTCCTGCGCGCCGTCGCGGGAGCCCTGCCCGCCGGTGCGTGCCGCACCTCGGGGCGGGTCACCGTCCTCGGCCACGACGTCCTGGCCCTCGGGGAGCGGGACCTGCGACTGCTCCGCTGCCGACGGCTGGCCTACGTGGGCCAGGACCCCGGCTCCGGCCTCAACCCCCGGATGAAGGTTCATCGCCTCATCGCCGAGACCGCCGTGGACCGCGGCCGCCAAGCCGTGCGCGACCTGCTCACCCAGGTGCGGCTGCCCGCCGAGGAACGTCTGGAGCGCCGCCGTCCGGGCGCCCTGTCGGGCGGGCAGCAGCGGAGGGTCGCCCTCGCCCGCGCTCTCGCGCGGCGTCCCGACGTCCTGCTCCTCGACGAGCCGACGGCCGGACTGGATCCGGAACTGCGCGACGAGATCGCCGACCTGCTGTGCGAGCTCGTCGGCCGTACCGGCGTCACCGTCGCGGTGGCGAGCCACGATTCCGAACTGGTATCGCGCTGCGCCCACGACGTGGTGGCGCTCCGGCCTCCGGTGGAAACGGCGCGGCGCTTCGTCCCCGCCGCACGCGTGCCCGCCTTCTCGACCGCGCCCGAAACGACCTCCGCGACTGTCCCAGCCGCTGCCTCGGTCATTCCCGAAGCCGAGGACGCATGTGCCTCGGTCCCCGTCGCCGGCCGCCCGCCGTCCTCACCGCCGTCCCGGACCGGTCGGATCACGGTACGCGACCTCAGCGCCGTGGTGGGCGGCCGGAGCGTGCGGCGAACCGTCCTGGACAACCTGGATCTCGACCTCGCTCCCGGCAGCGCGACCGGGGTCATCGGCGTCTCGGGGTCGGGGAAGACCACCCTGGTCCGCGTTCTCGCCGGACTGCACCCGCCCAGCACGGGCACGGTCGCCCTCGACGGAGCCCCGCTGCACCGCTCCTACCGTCGCCGCACCCGAGAGCAGCGCCGTGCGCTGCAACTCGTTCCGCAGAACCCCCTCGGGGCGCTCAACCCCGCGCGGACCGTGGGAGCCACGCTCGCCCGGCCTCTGACATTGCACGCCGTGGTTCCCGCCGGACAGGTCCCCGCGCGCGTCACGGAACTCCTCGAAGCGGTCGACCTGCCCGCGGACTTCGCCGGACGGTACCCCCACCAGCTCTCCGGCGGCCAGCGCCAGCGTGTCTCCATCGCCCGGGCTCTCTCGGTGCACCCCGACGTGCTGCTGTGCGACGAGGTCACCTCCGCGCTCGACGCCGACACCTCCGCGAGCATCATGGACCTGCTGTCCCGTCTTCGCCGCGACCACGGCGTCACCCTGGTTCTGATCAGCCACGACCTGTCGATGATCGGCGCGCACACCGACACCACGATCGTGCTGGAGCGCGGCCGGATCATCGAGAACGGGCCCACTCCGGGCCTCTTCGACTCGCCGTCCCAGCCAACGACCAGGACCCTCATCGCCGCGGCCATGCAGCGTAAGGCCCTCGAAGCCTCGGCGCGAATATCGCCATCGCCGGATCCGGCCTGATCGGCCGGATCTCTCCGCCCGGCAAGCGCTGCCCTGATCGGCGGCCATGGGCTTCGACGTGGGCGTCTACGCGCTGTCGATGAGTGCCGGCTCGGCGCTGATCGCGGCCAAGGTCGTGCTCCTCGCACAGGCGGCGGGCGGTGCCCGGCCGTCGGCCTGGCCATCATTCCCGCCGTCCTCCTGCCGCCTTGCACCCTGTCACCCGAATTGTGCTTCTCAGAACCGTCGGCCATCGTGATGCGGGGTGCGGGGTGTGGCCGTCCTCACCGCCGCGAAGCGACACGTCCCTGCCGTTCGCGGTCGGCGACCACCGAATCGAGGATCTCTCCCGCACGGACCGCCGCATTCGACAGCAGCGACGAGGAGAGCCCGTGACTGTGCTCGGTGCCGCCCTGGAGGTAGATGCCGCAGCGCACGGCGGGATCTGTCCGCACACGATAGTCGCGGGTCAGTTCCAGCCGGCCCTGATCGTCGGTGACGCAGAAGGAGGCCAGCTCGCCCAGCAGAGCTGTGACGTCGGCGGGGCGGTAGCCGGTGGCGAAGATCAGTGCGTCGCAGTTCAGAAATGTGGAACCATCCGTGGCCGGCCCATCGACACGGACCCTGATCCCCTCGGACATGCGCTGAACCTCGCCAATCCTGGACATGTTCAGCATGTGCAGGCGCCGCCGTCCCGCCGTTCGCTCGGCATACACACGGCGGTACAGCTCCTGAATGAGATCGATGTCGACCACGCCGTAATTCGTGTTGCCGTGGTAGGCGAGCAGCGCTCGCTTCGTCTCCTCGGGAGCCTCGTAGAAGTGGTCCACCGCGTCTGGGTCGAAGATCCGGTTGGCGAACGGGCTGTCGTCGGCGGGCGTGTAGCCGTATCGCGAGAAGACGGCGCAGACCTCGGCATTCGGGTACGTGCGGTGCAGATATTCGACGACCTCGGCCGCGCTCTGACCGGCGCCGACCACGACGAACCGACTGTGGCGCATGGTGGGCAGCGTCCGCAGCCGGGTGAGCAGGTCGTGGTTGTGCCAGACCCGTTCGGACACGTGGACGCCCTCGGGCAGGTGAGGCCGGAGACCCATTCCGAACACCAGGTTTCGCGTCTGCCCGACGAGGCGCCCGTCGGCGGCCACCACCTCGATCGCGGTCACGTCGCCGTCGGGCTGGATCACGGGGCGCAAGGTTCGCACAGTGGTGCCGTATCGCACCACGTGCGAGAAACGGTCTGCGGCCCATTCAAGGTAGTCGTGGAACTCCAACCGGGTCGGGAACATCGTCTTGTGGTTGATGAAATCGGCCAAACGCCCGTGTTCGTGCAGGTAGGAGAGGAACCCGAAGGCGCTGGTCGGATGGCGCATTGTCGCGAGGTCCTTCAGGAACGACACCTGCATGGTGGCGCCGTCCAACAGCATCCCCCGGTGCCAGCCGAACGAGAGCTGACTCTGAGTGCGAAGACCAGATGCTGCTGCTCGCCGTCCATCTACAACTCAACGTCCAGGAGATCCTGGCCACCCTTAACGGCCGCAGCCTCACCTTGACCAATGAGCGCAACCAGGCAGACGCCCTCTACACCACCCTGCTACACCTGCGCCGCGCCCTTGAACTGCTCCCCGAGGAGACGGACCACCCGGCCAAGCCGCCGTCCCTGCGCGACCTCCAGAGCCGCCAGGATCAGGTCCTTAACGCTCAGCTGAGCGCACGCGCCCACCGCCGCGAGGACCTCGCCCAGCGCCGGCGGGATCCACACCTGCCCCCAGCGTGCTGGAAGATCACCCGCTATGACCCCAACGGCGTCTTCGAGGCCCACATGCAGGACGAAGACGGGCGGCTCGGTCCCCGCTACGGCGGCTGGGCTCCGGTGCCCGATGCCATCCCCGCGCTGCTGCGCGCCTGGAGCGTGCCCGCCTCTCGTCCCATCGAGGTGACCTGGCGATGCTCAACTCCGGCGATGCCCAACCGGCTCCTGCCCTACGGCGGCGGCTCACCCGGTCCCGACGACACCCCTGGACGCAGGCTCAATCCCCGCGACGCGCTCAAAGGGCTCTGGCACGACGATCTCGACCTGAACCGAGACCGCTTCGCGGACTACATGCGCCGGGTGCGGCAAGCCTGGCCGGGCCAGGCCACCGTGGCCGACTTCCTGCGGCAGCGCACCGACGAGCTCAACGCCTCCCAGCCACCCGCGCCCGACCTCGTCCAACTCCTCCAGTCCACCTACAACCACGTCCACGAGATCGGCCCGAACTCCTCGGACCGGGTCGGGCTAGGTACTACGGTCACCTGCGGATGGATCGCCCCGGTCGCTGTCGCCCGTGTGGACCAGGTCTGGAACGACTTCGCCAGCCACCGGCCCGGCACCGTACCCGCCATGCTCACCGCCTTGCTGGGCCCCTCCGTGGAGAAGGCCCTGCGGATCTGGAGCCTGGATGACGACCCGGTCCGCGTCAATCGCATTCCCGGGCCGGCCGGGCCGCTCTACACGCTGGATGACAACGGCGCCCACCGGCTGACCGCGGCCCGCCTGGCCGGCCTGCCCGGCATCTGGGCGACCATCGAGCAGCCTGCGCTCTCCTTGCGGGTGCAGCCTTACCAGGTCCGCGTCCGCAACAAGGACGCCATCCGGCTGCTGGCCTGCTGGCGCGGCCTGCTGGCCCGCGGCTTGGTCGCTGGCCGTCTCGAGGAAGACCCCCATCTGCCCGCCCTGAGCACTCTGCATCTGGACGATGCCGCCGCGATCTGGCTCCTGGCCACTCCTAGGCAGGCCATCGCCTGGGCCGCCACTTAGAGAGTCGCCGTCATGGGACGGCGGCCGCCGAGGCGGGCGGGAGCAGAGGTGAGCGCCGCCACCACGAGCACGGTTGCCAGCACCAGGGCGATCAGCTGCCAGGACGCGGGAAGCGTTGCCCTGTCGCCGTCGCCACCGGTGATCGTGTTGATGGCGGCGAACAGCGCCCAGCCTCCCGGGAAGACACCCAGGACGGCGCCGAGGAACGCGGGCAGCACCTGCGCGGTCGCCAGGGCGACGGTCGTTTCCTGCGGGGTTGCGCCGAGTGCGCGTGCCAGCGCCGACGCATGCCGGTTGTCGAGCACCGTCGCCCAGGTGATGACGATGGCGTTGACCGCCGCCAGGGAGAGCAGGATGACCGTCCAGACGAGGAGCACGTGCCGCAGCACCGCCACCTGAGCTTCGGTGTACGCGCCGGTGCCTGGCTGGTCGCCGAGGAAGGCGTTGAGCACCAGCAGGACGTAGATCCCGCTGACCGTGACCGCGATGCTGATCACGCCCAACACGACTCGTCGCGGCCGGCGGGCGGCGACCCGTAGAGCGAGCAGCAGCGGGACGGGCAGTCGCGCCGAGAGAGCGATCAGCCAACCGGTGCGGCGAGGTGGGCGTGCCGCGTCGGCCAGCGCGCCGGCGGTGCTGGCGCGGGCCGCGCGCACGGCCGGAACAGCGGTCGCCACCACCGCGACGCCGAGTGCCACGGCGGTCACCAGACCGATTGTGGACCAGGTCGGCGACGCCGTCCCCGCGCTGCCGACGAGGCCGGCACTGGACTCGGTGAGCAACGGGGCGGTCAGCGATCCGATCGTCAGCCCGGCCGCGGCCGCGACGACGGCCACGAGGAGATACTCCACGAGCAGCACGGCGGCGACCAGGCTCGGGGTGCCGCCGACTGCCTTGAGGAGTCCGACGCGTCGGTGCTGGTCGGCCATCCGGCCGCCGACCAGCACCGAGAGACTGGCCACGGCGAGCAGACCGAGCAGCCAGGCGCCGATGAGCAGCAGGATCTGGGAGTCTTTGGCCAGGTCGGTGGCGTCGGCGAGGATGCTCTGCCAAGCCTGCATGGGCATGGCGCCGCCATGATCGCCACCGGTCCGGTCGACGAATGCCTCGGCTTCGTCCGGGTCGGCCAGCTTCAGGTTCATCACATAGGACAGGGAGCTTCGGTCCGAGGCGAGGCTCCGCACATCCGCCTGGGTGAGCCAGGCCAGCCCGGGATTGTGCAGCAACCCCGCAGGCAGGTCCCGGTCCTTGGGGATGGCGCCGTTGATACAGCCGGCCGAGACGATGCAGGACGCGCCGGGATAGGGCGGCATGGCGGCGGTGACGGCGGCGCCGACGACCTTGAACGACCTACCGCCCAGGGTGACCGAGTCGCCGACGCCCACTTCGAGTGAGTCGGCGAAGGCGGCCTCGAGCACTACTCCGCCGTCGCTGACCCAGCTGCCTTGCGTCACCTGGGGCTGGTCGACCGCCGCGACAGTGGCGTCGCGTCCTTCGACCTGCACGTCCGACGTCCGGCCGGACGCCTCGAGCTTCCCCGCGATGACGGGGTACGGTCCGCTGTGCGCGGTGACGCCGGGGGCGGTGGCCAGTTTGTCGAGCTCCGCGAGGCCGGCGGGGTCGATGGCCTGGCCGGCGGTGACGACCACGTCAGGACCCTCGGTCGCCGCCCGGGTGCTTTGGTACGGGTCGCCGGCCGCGTCGCGCAGGACGAGCCCGAGCGTCAGCGTCGTGGTGGCGGCCAGGATGGCGAGCAGCAGAAGCGTGGCCTCGGTGCGGCGCCGCCGGAGGTCTCGCGTGGCGAGACGGGTCACGAGGAGGATGCGGCCCATGGTGGTCAGTCCTCCAGCCTGACGAGCGTGCCGAGTTGCCCGGTGGTGCCGCCGGTCGGCCAGGTCTCGTCCATGAGCGCGCCGTCGCGCATCGAGAACTTCCGGTCCGCGGTGGCCGCGATCCGCGCGTCATGCGTGACCATGATCAGCGTCTGCCCGGAATCGCGCAGGTCCTTGAAGAGCTGGAGGACGTCCAGGGTGGCGGCGCTGTCCAGGTTTCCCGTCGGTTCGTCGGCGAGGACGACCAACGGTTCGTTGCTCAACGCCCGGGCGACCGCGACCCGCTGCCGCTGGCCGCCCGACAGCGCGGAGGGCAGGAAGCGCGCCCGGCCGGCGAGCCCGACCTGCTTCAGCAGTTCCTCCGCACGCCGCCGGGCGGCCCGGGGCGGGCGTCCGGCCAGCAGCGCCGACAGCTCGACGTTCTCCACGGCGGTGAGCTCCTCCATCAAGTGGAAGGACTGGAAGACGTAGCTGACGTCGGTCCGCCGCATCCGGGCCAGGGCCTTCTCACTGATGTTGTCGATGCGCCGGTCGTTCAGCCGCACCTCGCCGCCCGAGGGTCGGTCCAGCCCGCCGAGCAGGTGCAGCAGCGTGGACTTTCCGCAGCCGCTCGGTCCCATGATCGCCACCGTCTCTCCCGCGCTGACGTCGAGATCGACGCCGTCAACGGCGCGCACCAATCCTTCCCCTTTGCCGTACTCCTTCCGCAGCCCGCGGGCGCTCAGTACGGGCGTGTCGGCGGCATTGCTCACGATCCACTCCTTCGATGGGTCCAGTTCTGCTTACAGGTCTTGAGCCGGCGCAGGTCGGGTCCGCCCCGTCGTGGGCCGCTTGAGCGTCAGCCGTACCGTGCCCGAGGCGAAGGTGTCGAGGATGCCCTGATTCACGGTGTCCCCGATGAACGCCGGCACGCCGTTGGCAATTCGAGCGCGGTGCGGATATGGAGTAGGCCGCCACCGACGACCGTGCATAGGGATCTGACCATGGCCGCCAGCGTGGCCTGAAGCGGGTTGCACGGTCGTGAACGGATCCGTTAACGCCATTGAAACCCCGGTTCGCGTATGAATGTCGCGTGCGGATTCTGGTGGCCGAAGACGAACGCGACCTGGCCGATCTCGTGGCGGTGGGGTTGCGCCGCCATGCCATGGCCGTCGACGTGGTGTATGACGGTGCCGCCGCGGTGGAGCGGCTGGCGGTGCACGACTACGACGTTCTCGTGCTGGATCGGGACCTGCCCGAGATGCACGGCGACCTCGTGTGCCGTGAGCTGGTGGCGCGCGGGAGCCGTACGCGGATCCTGATGATGACGGCGGCGGCGTCGGTGCCGGAGCGAATCGCGGGTCTGGGGATGGGGGCCGACGACTACCTGCCCAAACCGTTTGACTACGCCGAGTTGGTCGCGCGGGTGCGGGCGCTGGGGAGGCGCAGCCAGTCGGCGGTACCGCCGGTGCTGATGCGGCACGGGATCGTGCTCGACCCGCACCGGCTGCAAGCCTCGCGGGACGGACGGCACCTGCACCTGTCATTGAAGGAGTTCGCCGTCCTCGAGGTGCTGATGAGGGCGGACGGCGCGGTCGTGAGCTCCGAACGGCTGCTTGAAGAGGCCTGGGACGAGAACGCCGACCCGTTCACGACGGTGGTGCGGGTCCTGATCAGCCGCCTGCGGGCCAAGCTGGGTGACCCGCCGTGCATCCAGACCGTTCCCGGTGCGGGATACCTGCTGTGACGACGATCCGGGTACGGCTCACCCTGATCTACTCCGGACTGTTCCTGCTGACCTCGGTCGTGTTGCTGGTCACGGTCAACCTCCTGCTGCGCCAGGCGCTGAAGACGCGGGTCGCCCGGCTGCCCGGGGGCGGCTTGGCTCCGCAGCCGCAGCCGCAGCCGCAGCCACGGCCGCCGCTGCCCGAGCTGGTGAACGACGTGATCGGCTACCAGTGGGAGATGACCACCTTCACGGTGGGAATCTTGACGCTGGTCTCGTTGGCCGTCGGATGGCTGGTCGCCGGGCGGATCCTGCGGCCCATCCACCGGATCACCGCCACCGCGCAGCGACTGTCCCTGTCGACCCTGCACGAGCGGATCGCGCTCACCGGGCCGAAGGACGAGCTGAAGGAACTGGCCGACACCTTCGACGCGATGCTCGACCGGCTCGAACGCTCCGTCGAGGCGCAGCGGCGGTTCATCGCCAACGCCTCCCACGAGTTGCGGACCCCGCTGGCCGTCCAGCGGGCGGCGATCGAAATCGGGCTCCCCGAGGACGGCGGCGAGATCCGCGGCACGCTCCTGCGCCACAACCGCCGCGCGGAGAACCTCATCGACGCCCTGCTGGTCCTGGCCCAGGCGGAACACGGCCTGGACAACAGGAGCCCGGTGGCCCTGGACCAGGTGGCACGGCTGGTCCTGGCGGAAACAGGTTCTGACGGCGTCACCGTGACGGGGAGGGCGGAGCCGTTCGTCGTCGAGGGGGACCCTGTCCTGCTGAACCGGCTCATCACCAACCTCCTCGACAACGCGGTGCGCTACAACCATCCCGGCGGGACCGTTGAGGTAACGCTCTCCCGTGGAGTGTTGACGGTTCGCAACACCGGCCCGCACGTGCCCCAGGAACGTTTCGGCGATCTCTTCGAACCCTTCCGGCGGCTGCACACGACCCCTGGACAGGGCACCGGACTCGGATTGTCGATCGTCGCGGCGATCGCGAAGGCTCACGGGGCCGACGTGCGAGCGAAACCTAACCCGGGTGGCGGGCTGGAGCTCGTCGTGGCTTTCGCGGGATCCGAGGACGCATCCCCCGTAGGAGGAACAGCGGGGTGATACATGTGACACAGAATCCGCACTATCCGCCACATCGCGATCAGGAGCCGAGAAGTCGCCCAGCTCCCCCTCCTCGACGCCAAGATCCTTCTCACGGCTAACGGCTGTACCGATGTGCCGCAACCCCGGGCTCCCCGTCAGAGCGGCAGCGGGATGCGATCGAAGAACCAGTACAGGCTGACCGCCACGATGGGGACCGACATCGCGACCGTCACCCAGCGATCCGCGGACGTCCGGCGCACCAGCACCAGCAGCGGGAAGAGCACCGCGATGATCGCGAGCTGGGTCACCTCGATGCCGATGTTGAAGCTCAGCAGTGACAGGAGCAGCCCCCACGACCCGCCCTCGTCGATGTCCAGTGCGCTCGCGAAGCCCAGCCCGTGCATCAGGCCGAAGGCGAAGACGACCGGCAGCCGCCACTTGCCCCATCCGGCCTCCTCGCGGCCCAGCAGGTTGGCGACCGCCACGGCGATGATCGACACTGCGATGACCGGCTCGACGATCTCCGCGGGGACGTCCACGATGCCCATCGCCGCCAGCAGGAACGTGATGCTGTGGGCGACCGTGAAGGCGGAGGCCGTGATGACGACGTCGCGGAGGCGGCGGGCGCCGATGAGCAGGGCGAGCAGGAAGAAGATGTGGTCGAGGCCCGACAGCAGGTGCTCGGCACCGAGCAGGAAGAACTCCCCGACCTGGTGCGAGGCCCGGCGCTCGCCGATCCGCAGCGTCGGGTTGCCGGCGCTCAGGACCGCGGAGCCCGTCCTGCCGTCGAGCGTGTATCTCACGAGCGTCTCCGTGCTGTGCACGAAGCTCTCGGCGTCGGGGAAGAGGGCGCTCGAGATCGCGTGCCGACCGGCGCCGTCGCCCTCGCAGGCGTAGTCGAGTGTCACCACCGCGAAGGCCACCTTGTCGCGGTCGCGCACGTCCGCGTCCCCCACAGTCGTGGGCGTGCACGGCTTGTCGCCGTACGCCACGGCGAAGCGGCGCGTGACGTAGTCGGCGACGGCGGCATGGTTGATCTTGAGTTGGCGGAGCTGCTCGGTCCGCTCCTTCGCCTCGTACGCCTCCGCGTAGAGCCAGGCCGACTTCATGAGGAGGTCGTATTCCAGGTCGAGCACCGCCCTGACGTGCGCGCCCGTTCCGGTCACCACGGCGTGGGCCTTCGTGGTCGCGTCGTGCGCCGCCGCCGGAGCGGGAAACGCCAGACCGGCCAGTACGCCGCCGAGGACGTGGACGAGAGCGAGGACGACGGCGGACAGCCAGCGCCTGCGAGGCATGTCGAGTTCTCCAGAATGCGGGTGGCCGCCGCCCCGGACCGGGTCCGGGGCGGCGGCCACGGATCGGTTACTTGCGCTGGAACCAGCGGTACAGAGGCGAGTCCGGTCCCCACTTGCCGGGACCGCCGTGCTCGTCCTTCGTGACGAAGACGCTCGGCTCGGAGGCGGTCACGCCGCCGCCGGTGGAGCGTGCCGTGACGAACCAGGCGTAGGACGTGTTGGCCTTGAGGCGGTCCCAGACCACCGAGGCGACCTGACCCGACGCGACCGTGCTCGTGCCGACGACCCGGGTGGGCTTGTAGATCGCCAGGGAGTCGGTCGTGAAGCTCGTCGTACGGGTGGTGAGGTCGACCGGGAGCACCATGTTGTCCTCGCGCCCGTCGTAACGGCGCAGCGGGTCGAACTCGCCGGCGCCGAAGTCATTGAGCAACGGGGAGTAGGTGTCCACGGTCAGCTCCGACCGCTTGACGTTGAACTGCAGCAGGCGGAAGAAGCTCGCACCGAACTGGAGTTGGTCGTCCGGGTTGTATCCGCCGACCTCGGTGAGCCCGAGGCGGTCGGCCGACACCGTGTAGAACTGGTAGTCCGCCAGCAACTCGACGACGCCCTTGCCGACCTGACCCACCTTCGGCTTCACGTTGGTGGCCACGCCGTGCTCGTGCCCGGCGAGGATGAGGAAGACGTTCGGGTTCTTCTCGACCACCGTCTTGTACAGCATCGAGCCGTCGGGCGCCGAGAATCCGGCGCCGCGTCCGTCGGGGTTGGTGCTCGGCACGAGGTAGTCGTGCGAGAGCAGGATGCCGTTGCGGCCGGGGAACCGCTTGAAGATGGAGTCGGCCCACTCGGCCTCCTCCCGCGTGACGCCGTACGACAGGCCGACCACGACGAAGTCCAGCCCGCCGGCGGAGAACAGGTCGTAGTGGTTCTGGTTGTCGCCTTCCTTCCACGACCCGCCGTACTCCGCGTGCTGCCAGCCCTGCGCCGCCGTCTGGTACCGGCCGGGGCCGTAGTACTTGTTGTAGATCGCCTCCGGCCCGTCCTCCGTGCCCGACTGGTTGTCGTGGTTGCCGGCGATCACGCCGTTCGGGATGCCCGCCTCGTCCAGCACGCGCTGCTGGCGGGAGGACACCTCGAGCTCGCCGACGACCTGCTTCTGCATGGCCTCGTCCGCGGGCTTGCGGATGTTGTTCTCGATGATGTCGCCGGTGTGCGCGACGTAGGAGATCTTGCGCGGGTCCTTGTTGTCCTTGATCCAGTTGACGATGCCGGCGTAGGCGGACTCCCACACCGCGCGCTCCTCGGCGGTCTCCTGCTCCACCGCGCCCTCGGAGATGTACTGCGTGTCGGTGAAGTGGACGATCGAGAAGTCGTACGTCGAGGGGTCGGCGAAGCCGTTCGGGTCGCCGGGGTCGATGTCGTCGGCGAACGGGTCCTCACCGGTCACCATGACGTGGACCTGCTGGCCGTCGATGTACTCCGCGCCGACGACGGCGGTGAGCACGGTGTTGCCCTCGGCGGCGCCGCGGGAGCTCGTCAGGAGGTCCCACGCCTTGGTCTTGGTGTTCCACGCGCGCAGGGACGCCAGGCGCTCGGGGTCGATGACGCCCTCCCAACGCAGGACCGGCGCGTCCACGTGGCCCTTCACCTGGATGTCGAACCGCTGGTAGGTGACGTCCCGGCCGGCGGGCGCGTCGAGGGTCGCGCCGTCAGCGGGGTCGAGCCCCTTGGTCGTGACCTTCTCCTCGCCGGGCACCCGCAGGGTCGTGGGGACGGACGCGGCCACGCCCTGGTACGCCTGGTTCGGGGTCAGGATCTCGGCCTCGGAGAACGTCGCCGTCACCTTGCCGCCGCCGGGCTCGGCCACCTTGGCCGAGAGCGTGACGGACTTCGACACGTCGACGCTGCCCACCGCGGGTGCCAGCTCGGCGGGAACGTCCGGGACGCCCGCGGACTCGAACGCGATCTCTCGGGTGGCGGTGTTGCCGAGCCCGTCGGAGCCGGTCACGGCCAGGGTGTGCGTGCCGGGCGACAGCCCGGGGCCCACCTGGGCGCCCAGCGCGATCGGCCGGCCGTCGAGTGTGACGTCCGGCCCTGACACCACGCCGGAGGCGTCCTCGAGCGTGACGTCCAGCACGACCGAGGCGATGATCTTCTCCCCCGCGGCCGGGACGCTCGCGGCGACCTTGGGCGCGGAGTTGTCGGTGATCAGCGTACGGGTGGCGGTCTCCCCCGTCGTCGAGGCGGCGGCGAGCGTGTGCTTGCCGTCCTTGATCGCGGTGGTGTCGAGGTCCGCGCGCAGACCGCCGGCGGGCCCGTCCACGAGGAATTCGAGGTCGATCTCGGTGAGCAGGTTCACGTTGTCGCCGCAGTTGCCGTCGCCCATGCTGTACGAGCTCTTGAGCATCTGGCCGGTCGCCGTACCCCGCACCGGGGTGAGGGCGATGTTCGAGATCGCGAAGTCGTCGCGGTTGGCGCCGCACGACGTCGGATACGTGCCGGTCACGAAATCGATCGTGTTCCAGCCGGGCACGAGGTACTCGTTCGGGAAGGTGAAGTCCACGCGCCGGCTGACGAAGTCGCCGTCGAGCACGACCTTCCGCCCGTTGACGCGCAGGTAGTTCTGGTACCGGGCCTCGATCGAGTTGCTGCCCACGGTGAAGCTGAGGGTCGCGTCACCCGAGCCGAGGGTCTGGACGACGTGCACCGGCCGGGCGTCGATCGTGTAGTGCAGTTCGGCATCGCGGAGGGCGGTCTGGCTGCTGCCGCACGTGCCGTCGCCCATGTCGTACGACGGCTTGATGTCCTTGCCGGTCACGGTGGCGCCGTCGAGGGCGAGGTCGAGATTGGCGATGGTGAAGTCGTCGCGGTCGATCCCGCAGGACGCCTTGTAGTCCCCGGTCACAACCTTGATCGTGTTGTCGCCGGGCACCAGGAATCGGGCGGGCACCGCGACGGCGACGCGCCGACCGGCCCAGGAGCCGCCCAGGTCGATGCGCTTTCCGTTGACGAGTATGAAGTCGTCGTACTTGTCGTCGATCGAGTCCGCGCCCACGTCGAAGCTGAACGTCGCCGCCCCGTTGCCCAGGGTGGCCTTCGTGGCGGGCTCGGCGCCGTCGACGGTGAGGGACGTGACGCCGCCTCCGCCCTCGGCGGGTACGGTCGCGAAGACCGACTGGTCGCCCGCCACGAGCGTGCCGTCCGTGGGCAGCAGCCGGGGCGCCCCGGCCGGAGCGTTGTTCACGGTCACGCTGTTCTTGACGGTGCCTCCGGCCGCGGTCTTGGCCGTGATGGCGTGCTCGCCGTTGGCCAGTGTCGTGGTGTCCAGGTCCGCGGCGAGACCCGTGGTGCCCTGCGGGTCACCCTGAACGAAGAACGTCAGCTTGGCATGCTTGAGCAGTGAGGTGTTCGAGCCGCAGTTCCCGTCGCCGAAAGAGAAGGTGTACGGGTTGTCCTCGCCGTCCGCGACCTCGCCGAGGAGTTCGAGGCTCACGTCGGACAGGACGAAGTCGTCGTAGTTGACCCCGCAGGAGCTGTCGATCGCCCCGGCGAAGATCTCGATGGTGTTCTCGCCCTTGACGAGGTGCTCGTTCGGGATCTCGATGGTCGCCCGCTCGTTCACGTGGTCGCCGATGTCGCTCCGGTACGCACCGTTGACGAGCACGTAGTTGTGGTACCGCGCCTCCGTCGAGTTCGAGCCGACATCGAACCGGAGCTTGGAGACGCCCACCGTCCGGTCGGCCTTGAGCGCGGCGCCGTCGACGGCGAGCTCCGTGACACTGTCGCCGGCCGCGGTCGGGACCGCCGCGACCTTGACCGTGCCCTCGATGTACGAACCGCCCGCGGGGGTGAGGGTGGGAGGGGTGGGGGAACTGGTCGGCGTCGGGCTGGGACGTCCCCGACCCGCGTTTCCCGGGTCCGGGTCGGCGTGCGCCGCCGTCACAACGCCGCTGACGAGCAGCGTCGCGACCATGGCGACCACGGCGAGACGTCCTCGACTCTTGGAGCCTCCCAGCAGCTTTCGTGCTGCCAATGGCTGCATCAGGTGCAGTCCCTTCGATCACGTTCTATAAAGCGCCGATAAAGCGGCGTGGTCTCGAGCGGTCACAGTGGATCTCTCGAGTGAACGATGTGCATGAAGGGACTGAAGGGAAGGCGAAACTATCGCCTCATTCTTCCCATCTGTCACGAAACAGGAACAATTAGATCACAACGGCCAAAAGGCGTGTACGGAACATTGACATCGGCCAGGCGCATCCATTTGCGCGTCGAGGTCATTGCTCCTCGCCGGCGCGGCGCCGTCGACACATTCCTACGGCATACCAGGCGAACTGACACCCGCATCCGGATCCACGCCGCATCCCGCGGCACGACCGGATCCACGGACGAGGTCCCTCACGTGAGGACTGCGGGCCCCGCGTGAATACGTGCCAGCACGGACCTCCCTTCCGCGCCAGCCCCGATCCGCCGGCCGGCCAGGCGGCCGAGACTGCCGATATCGGCTGCCCGCCCCCGACTCCACCCCCGACTCCACTCCCGCATCCGCCACGGCATGCGGAAGTCCTTGAGGAGAACCATGGAAACGTCGCTCCCACCGTCCGAACTGACCTCCGACGCTTCGGCACCGGCGGATCCGCCTCGACGCAGCGTCCCGCTGGCATTGGCTCTGCTCACCGGCCCCTGGGGATTCGTCGTCGCCAACGGCGCGTACGCGTGGGCCACCCGCGCCGGAGGAGGCGACAGCACCGGCGCGGAGGCGCTCGCCCTGGAGGCGGCCCACCCCGGTCTGATGCGCCTCGGTACCCTCGCCGCGATGCTGGCAAGCCTTCTCATGGTTCCGGTAGTCCTCGGCGTCAAGCGGCTCCTGGGAGGCCGGAGCCCGAGGCTCGGCTTCGTCGGCACGGTGCTCACCGGGGCCGGATACATGTGCTACTTCGCGATCGTCTTCTCGGGAATCACCACCAGCGTCATGGCAGAGCGTGGGGGTCCCCTCGCGGACTACGCGGCGGTCATCGACAGCAGCCAGAGCGACCCGTCGGCGATCTGGGTGTTCCTCCTCTTCGTGCTCGGCAATCTCGTCGGAACGCTGCTGCTCGGTCTGGCTCTCGTCCGTAGCCGCGCGGTCCCGCTCTGGGCCGGCGCCGCGGTCATCGCGTGGCCGGTACTCCATGTGATCGGGCTCATGGTCGGCAGCGAGTGGTTCGAGGTCACGGGGGCGACCCTGGAGGCGGTCGGCCTGGCCGTCGTCGGCCTGCGCCTCCTGGCCGCGCCCCGATGACCGACCGCCCCAGACCTCCGTCCCGGCCGACAGCCCCTCGACGACCATTTCGGGCAGTGGCCACACACCTGGCAGCGCCTCCCTGAAGATCTGCCTTCCCTTGGCGAACAGCAGGGCCTCCCAGGCGCCCGGCCTGCGTACCTTGCGGTCATATATGGGGAGAGGACACATATGACCGACCGCGAGTTCACGTGCGCGGACGGCTCCCGCTACCTCCCGATCGGCGACCACGGGCTGATCGGCGACCTGCGGACCGTCGCCCTCGTGGGCACCAACGGCACCATCGACTGGTATTGCTGCCCGCGCTTCGACGCCCCCAGCGTGTTCGCCTCGATCCTGGACGCCGACCGGGGCGGGTCGTTCGAGCTGGCCGCCGACGAGGCGGAGCGGACCAAACAGTTCTATTTTCCCGACACCAACGTGCTGATCACCAGGTTCTTCGCCGACGACGGGGTGGGCGAGATCCAGGACTTCATGCCCATCGCGGAGGGCTCGCGGGAGGTCGACCGGCACCGGCTGATCCGCCGGGTGACGTGTGTCCGCGGCACGCTGCCCTTCCACGTCCGGATGGCCCCCCGCTTCGACTACGCGCGGCAGTCGCACACCGTCGATCTGCGGGGGGACCGGGCGCTCTTCGAATCGCCGTCGTACTCCCTGGCCCTGACCTCCAGCGTGCCGCTGGACACCGACGGCCGGGACGTGTACGCGCAGTTCAAGCTGAGCGAGGGCGACCAGGCCGTGTTCGCCCTCGACCGGGCGGCCGAAGGACTCAGGCCGCGGGGGTGCCCGATCGCCGAGGCCGAGAGCGAGTTCTGCGCCACGGTGCGGTACTGGCGGCGCTGGCTGTCCGCCTCGCGCTACCGGGGCCGGTGGCGGGAGGTGGTCCACCGCTCCGCGCTCACCCTCAAGCTGCTCACCTACGCGCCGACCGGCGGGATCGTCGCCGCGCCGACGACCAGCCTGCCCGAGCGGATCAGCGGCGAGCGCAACTGGGACTACCGCTACGTGTGGATCCGGGACGCCGCGTTCTGCGTGTACGCGCTGCTCAGACTCGGCTTCACCGAGGAGGCGGAGGCGTTCATGGACTTCCTGTCCACGCACGTCCCGCTCTGCACGGAATGCGACAACGGCCCACTGCAGATCATGTACGGCATCGACGGGCGCCGCGACCTGCCCGAGCAGGAGCTGGATCACCTCGAGGGCTATCGGGGGTCCGCCCCTGTCCGCATCGGCAACGCCGCCGCCGGTCAGCTGCAGCTGGACATCTACGGGGCCCTGGTCGACTCCATCTACCTCTACAACAAGTGGGGCGACCCGATCTCCAGCGACCGCTGGGACGAGCTGTGCACCCTGGTCGACTGGGTCTGTCGTAACTGGGACCAGCCGGACGAGGGCATCTGGGAGACCCGCGGGGGACGCAAGAACTTCGTGTACTCCCGTCTCATGTGCTGGGTCGCCATCGAGCGCGCCATGCGGGTGGCCCTCCAGCGCGGCCTGCCCGCCGACCTGTCGAGCTGGCGGTGCGCCAGGGACACGATCTACCGCCAGATCATGAAGAACGGCTGGTCGTCGACGTTGCATGCCTTCATCCAGCACTTCGACGAGGAGGTCCTGGACGCCTCCGTGCTGATGATGCCGCTGGCCAAGTTCGTCTCGCCGACCGACCCCAAGTGGCTGTCCACGCTGGACGCGCTCGGCGCCGGGCTGGTCTCCGACTCGCTGGTCTACCGCTATGACCCCGAGGTGAGCCCGGACGGCCTGCAGGGCCCCGAGGGCACGTTCTCCATCTGCTCGTTCTGGTACGTCGAGGCCCTGGCCCGCGCCGGCCGCCTCGACGAGGCCCGCCTGGCCTTCGAGAAGATGCTGACGTACGCCAACCATCTGGGCCTCTACGCGGAGCAGATCGGGCACACGGGCGAGCAGCTCGGCAACTTCCCGCAGGCGATCACGCACCTCGCCCTCATCAGCGCCGCCTTCAACCTCGACCACGCCCTCGGCTAGGAAGTGTCCTGGCCAGGCTCCAGGTCGAGAACGGCAGACCGTGCTCGACCGGCGTGGACTTGCCGATCTTCTTGATCTCGCGGCGCTCGGGCGTGGTCGCCCGCCGGTCCCTGGATCGAGGGAGCGGACGGTCGTCGGACAGGATCCACGCCCCGGTCAGCACGATGTCGAGTTCCGTCATGCCCTGCGACGGACACAGCGTCGCGTCCGCCGCCAGCCACGGCCGGCCGGTGAAGACGTAGTCGCGGACGTTGTCCACCGGCGGCAGGCCCAGCGCTTCCTTTCCCAGGCCGTAGCTGCGGCGGATGTTGTACTTGGTCCGCGCCGCGTCAACGGCTGCTCTGCGGCGAGAATCTCCGACAAACCGCTTGAGGTTCCACCAGGTGGAAGGTGCAGATTCGAGCCATGAACGACGTGACGGGTCTTTACACGATCGGACAGCTGGCCCAGCGCACGGGGCTGCAGGCGCGCACGATCCGCTTCTGGTCCGACAGCGGCGTCGTCCCGCCGGTCCAGAGGTCGGAGGGCGGGTACCGGCTCTATGACGCGGAGGCGGCCGCGCGGCTGGACCTGGTCCGGACACTTCGTGATCTCGGGCTCGGGCTTGACGCCATCCAGCAGGTGCTGGAGAAGCGCGCCACGCTGAGCGAAGTGGCGGACCTGCACGTCAAAGCGCTCGACGCCGAGATCCGCACCCTGAAGATACGCCGGTCCGTCATGCGCGTTCTCGCCAACCGTGACAGCTCGACCAAGGAGATTGCATTGATCAACGCACTGTCCCGACTCTCGGCACGGGAACGCCAGCAGATCATCGACGACTTCGTGGACCGCGCGTTCGCCGACGTCGTCGATGAGGACGCCACGCTCGTCGCGGGATGGATGCGTGACCTCCCGTCCGATCTCCCGGAAGACCCGACCTCCGAACAGATCAACGCGTGGGTGGAGCTGGCCGAGTTGGCGGGCGACGAGAGCTTCCAGCAGACGGTCCGGCGGATGGTCCTCAGCGGCGAGGAGAACAACCGCCTGGAGTACGGCCTCGCCCTCCGGCCCTTGGTCCTGGAGCACGCAGGCGCCGCTCTGTCGCATGGAATCGCGCCGGAGTCGGCCGGGGCAAGCCTGATCCTTAAGCGGATCATCCCCGACGACCTTCCCACCGAGGGGATCGCCGCCCTGATCACGTGGCTGGACATGGTCGCCGAGCCCCGAGTGGAGCGGTACTGGCAGCTCCTGAGCATCCTCAAGGGCCAGAAACCATCCCCACCGGCGGTCCCGGCCTTCGAATGGCTGCTGGCCGCGCTGCGCGCACGCCGTCCCCGCGTTGGAGCAGTTCAAGCCGATTGCCGACACCTCCCGTGAGGAGGCCGTCGAAAGTGTGCGCACTGGTCATGGCCGGCTGAGGACGCGTTCTCCAGCAGAGTCTCCTAACGGGTGGCGACCCGCTGGTCGTACGTGATGTGGGTAAGGAAGAACTCCCGGACGTCCTCGGCGAGCAACTCCGGCACCTCCATCGCGGCGAAGTGGCCGCCGCGCTCGAACTCCGACCAGTGCCTGATGTCGTACAGCCGTTCAGCCAGCGGTCGCACCGACAGCGTGATGTCGTGCGCGAACACCGCCACGCCGACCGGTACCGGGCACGGCGCGGGCCGCCCCCGCGGAGCATCGTGGTGCAGCCGTGCCGAGGACGCCGCGGTGGCGGTCAGCCAGTACAGCGAGATGTCGGTGAGCATCCGGTCGTCGCTGATCTGCGAGCGAGGGTCGGTCCACTGCGCGAAGCGCTCGGCGATCCAGACCAGCTGGCCGACCGGCGAGTCGGTCAGCGCGTAGCCGATGGTCTGCGGGGTGAGGGCCTGCAGAGCCTGGTACGGCGGACGATTCGCCATCAGCTGCCTGACCTTGTCCAGCCGAGCTTCATCCGTTTCGGACAGTTCGATGTCCGCGTCCGGGACCGGCCGGGTCGGCAGGTAGTTGACGTGTACCCCGACGACCTGCTCGGGTGCCACCGCGCCGAGCGCCGTTGAGATGCCCGAGCCGAAGTCGCCGCCCTGCGCGCCATAGCGCTCGTACCCGAGACGGCGCATCAGCTCAGCCCAGGCCCGCGCGACCCGGGCGATATCCCAGCCGCGCTCGTGGGTCGGCCCGGAGAAGCCGTAACCCGGGATGGACGGAATCACCAGGTGGAAGTCGCGCGACAGCGGCTCGATCACGTCGAGGAACTCCAGGAACGAACCGGGCCAGCCGTGGGTGAGGATCAGCGCGAGCGCGTCCGGCTTAGAAGACCGGACGTGGACGAAGTGGATGTTCTGGCCCTCGATCTCGGTGGTGAAGTGCGGAAGCTCGTTGAGCTTGGCCTCGTGTTCGCGCCAGTCGTAGCCGGTGCGCCAGTATTCGACCAGCTCCTTGAGCCGCGCCAGCGGGAAGCCGTAGTCCCACCCGGCGTCGGCGACCTCGTTGGGCCAGCGGGTGCGGGAGAGCCGGTCGGTCAGGTCGTCGAGGTCGGCTTGGGGGATGTCGATGCGGAACGGCTTGATCATGGTCTAACTCCAGGGGGATTCATTCGGCGCCCAAATGTTCGGACGACGAGCTGCGATGGGCCTTGACATGGATCTGCACGCGGCCCGAGTGGCCTGCGGCCGGAGTGAAAGTCTCGGTGAGCTCGTGGGAGAACCGGCCGGCTCCCGTGCGGGAACACCACTGGCGACTAGCCCGGCCCGGTCCGCGTGTAGGCGAGATGGGAGTCGATGACGGCGACCGTATGCATGATCGTTGCACCCTTCGATGAGTTGTCCTGGACTTTAGGTCCGCACTTCTACAACTGTCAACATCCCAACTAATGCCAATACAACTGTCACCCATGCAATGATCTCCTGCTAGCATCATGCCGGGAGGTGAGGCGCGTGCCCGAGCAGGTGAGGAACGTCGTCGACGATGAATCCGGACCGCTGCATGCGACCACCGGCCACCTGATGCGCCGCGTGTTCACCGCCGTCACCGCTCATGCCGTGCAGGACGGCCCGCAGTCGCGCGAGTTCGTGGTGCTCGACATCCTCGCCGACGAAGACGCCCCCTCACAGCAGGACCTGGCCCACCGGCTCGGCATCAACCGCACGATCATGGTCAGATTGCTCGACCGGCTCCAGGAGGCGGGCCATGTCGTGCGCACCCGCAACCCGGCCAACCGCCGCACCTACGTGCTGTCGCTGACCGAGGCGGGCCGGACCGCCCTGGACGGCATGCGCCAGGCCGTCGCCGACCGCGACGCCCGGCTCGCCGGCGCGCTCACCGAGCCCGAACGGCAGCGCCTCACCGCGCTGCTGACCAGGCTCGTCGCAGACGACGGGCCATCCGCCATCCACAGCATCGAGCACCTGATCGCCCAGGCCCACTACCGGCTGCGCCGTCTTGGGGATCATCGTCTCGCGGCGTACGGCCTGCGCACCCGCCACTTCGCCTTGCTGCCCGCCCTGGACCGGCTCGGCCCCTGCCCGCAAGAGCAAGTGGCCCGCTACCTGCACCTGACCGAACCGGCCACCGCATCGCTCATCGAGGAACTGGTGCGGGCCGGCATCGTGTCCCGCGGCCAGGACCCGCACGACCGACGCCGCTATGCCCTGCAGCTCACCGACGTCGGCCGCGCCCGCATCCCTCTAGTGCGCGAAGCCCTGGAGAGCATAGAGCGCGACATCGACGGCATCCTCGGCCCGGACGACGCCCAAGGACTTCGCGCCCTTCTCACCAAGCTCTTGCCGTAGCAGCCATCATCGCAAGGGCACCACACCCCGACGGACGACGTGACCCCGCTCCACACGACCACCACGCGGAATGTCCGGAACACCGCGATCGCGAAGATCGGAACCTGAACGACAAGCTGGGCTTCAGCGGTCCCCGAATTCGCGTACGGCGCCCTTGTCAGCGGACTGGGCCAAAGCGGCGTAGGCGCGCAGCGCGGTGGAAAGAGGGCGGTCGCGGTGGCGGGGCCGGTAGCCGATGCCCTGCTCCAGGTCGGCGCGCCGGGCTGCGAGATCCGGCTCTCCGACCTGCAGGCGGAGGAGCCGGGCGGCGATGTCGATAGTGATGGTGTCGCCCTCCTGGACGAGAGCCAGGGGGCCGCCGGCGGCTGCCTCGGGCGAGACGTGGCCGATCGACAGGCCGGAACTGCCGCCGGAGAAACGGCCGTCGGTGACCACCGCGCACGAGGTGGCCAGGCCCCGTCCTTTGAGGTAGGCGGTCGGATACAGCATCTCCTGCATGCCGGGGCCTCCGCGTGGTCCCTCGTAGCGGATGACCAGGACGGTGCCCGGCGTGACGCGTCCGGACAGGATCGCTTCGGCGGCCTCCTCCTGCGACTCGGTCACCACCGCCCGGCCGCTGAAGATCTGCATGCCTTCCGGGACTCCGGCGGACTTGACCACAGCGCCGTCGGGGGCGAGGTTGCCGCGCAGGACGGCCAGGCCCGCATCCGGCGAGTGGGCGTGGACGATGTCGCGGATGCAGCCGGCCGCGGCGTCCCGGTCGAGGGACTCCCAGCGGGCCGACTGGGAGAACGCGGTCGACGAGCGGGTGCCGCCTGGGGCGGCGTGGAACAATTCGATCGCCTCACGGGAGGGGGAAGGGCCGCGGACATCCCAGGTGGCCAGCCACTCATCGAGGGAGTCGGCGTGGACGGCGTGCACGTCTTTGTGGAGCAGTCCGGCGCGGTGTAGTTCGCCCAGGATGGCGGGGATGCCGCCGGCGCGGTGGACGTCCTCCATCAAATGCGGGCCGTTGGGGGCGACCTTGCACAGGTACGGCACCTGGTGGGAGCGGGCCTCGATGTCGGCCAGGGTGTAGTCGAGGTCGGCCTCGTGGGCGGCGGCGAGCAGGTGCAACAGGGTGTTGGTGGAGCCGCCCATGGCCAGGTCCAGGGCCATGGCGTTGTCGAACGCGGCGCGGGAGGCGATGGATCTGGGCAGCACGCGGGTGTCGTCCTTGCCGTAGTAGCGGGCGGCCAGTTCCATCACGGTGCGGCCGGCCTGCTCGTACAGGGCCCGGCGGGCGGTGTGGGTGGCCAGGGTGGAGCCGTTGCCGGGCAGGGCCAGGCCGAGCGCTTCCAGCAGGCAGTTCATGGAGTTGGCGGTGAACATGCCCGCGCAGGATCCGCAGGTGGGGCAGGCCGCCTCCTCGATCCGGGCCAGGTCGCCGTCCGGCACGGCGGGGTTGACGGCCTCAGAGACGGCGGTGATCAGGTTCAGGCGGGTGCGGACCGTACCGTCGGTCAACACCGCGCGTCCGCCTTCCATGGGGCCGCCGGAGACGAACACGGTGGGGATGTCGAGCCGCAGCGAGGCCATCAGCATCCCGGGCGTGATCTTGTCGCAGTTGGAGACGCACACCAGGGCGTCGGCGCAGTGCGCCTGGACCATGTACTCGATGGAGTCGGCGATCAGGTCCCGCGACGGCAGCGAGTACAGCATCCCGGCATGGCCCATGGCGATGCCGTCGTCGATGGCGATGGTGTTGAACTCGCGCGCGATCCCGCCCGCCTCCGTGATGGCCTCGCAGACGATGCGGCCCACCGGTTGCAGGTGGGTGTGGCCCGGGACGAACTCGGTGAAGCTGTTGGCCACCGCGACGACCGGCTTGGTGCCGATGTCGGATGCCGGGATACCGGAGGCGCGCATCAGGGCGCGGGCCCCGGCCATGTTCCGGCCATGGGTGACCGTACGTGATCTCAACTGTGGCATGCCGCAATGCTCGTGGCGCACGAGCGTGCGGCGAAGACGCCCGTACTGCTAGTAGTCCCACTACCAGCATTTACCCTTATCAGGGTGAACACAGCGGCCGAGCGACGGGCAGAACTGGGCAGCTTCCTGCGCGCCAGGCGGGCACACCTGGATCCCACGGCGGTGGGCCTGCCCCCGGCCGGGCCCCGCCGGAGGGGCGGGCTGCGCCGAGAGGAGGTCGCCACCCTCTCCGGGGTGAGCGCCACCTGGTACACGTGGCTGGAACAGGGCCGCGACATCCAGCCCTCCCGCCAGGTCCTGGACGCTCTCGCCCGCACCCTGCGCCTGACCACCACCGAGCACGCCTACGTGCTCTCCCTGGCCGGGTACACACCACTGCCCTCGGCCGCCGAACCGGTCGACCAGGTGGCGCCCGGCCACGTGCGGCGACTGCTGGACGCGCTCGCCGGCTTCCCGGCCTACGCCATCGCCCCCGACTGGACGATCACCGGCTGGAACACCGCCTACACCGCGCTGTACCCGAACGTGGCCACCGTCGCCCCGCCCGAGCGCAACCTGCTGTGGCTGGTGTTCACCGACCCCTACGTCCGCGACCTGCTGCCCGACTGGGAGACCACCAGTCGCCGCTTCCTCGCCGAATTCCGCGCCGAGGCCGGACCCCGCCTCGGCGACCTGGCCCGCTCCGCAGTCATCCAGCGCCTCCTCCAGACGAGTAAGCCGTTCCGTGATGCCTGGCAAGACCACCACATCGAGGGCTTCGCCTCCCGCCTGCGCGTCTTCCACCACCCCGCTCAAGGCGTCCTGCGCTACGAACACCACCGCCTGGCCCCCGCGGACCACCCCGACCTGCATGTGGTGATCTACACCCCTGCCGCACCCACCGACACCGAGATCCCGCCTGGGGACACGCCTGGGTGAAGCGCCAATCCGTACCTCGCTTACAGAGGTCGGCTCCGCCGTATCGGCGGCCTGGGCGACGTCCTGCCGGGGCGGGCTCGCCGCGCCCGCCGGGTGCGCCGAGGACCATGAGCGCGGTCAATGGAAGGACGCGCAGGCCGCTGGCGAGCGCATCGAGGCGGAGTACGTCCTGGAGGTAGAACGTGGCCGTGAAGAGTGCGCCGAACAGGCCAGCGTTGGTGACCAGCAGGATCGCCATCGATGCCGTCACCGGCACGGACCGCGCCACCGCGTGCAGCACGGTCGGGTGCGCGGTGCGGCGTTCGTGCCAGGTGAGCATGGCCGCGCCGGTGAGGTCGAGGCGCCGGCCACACTGACCAGGAGTGCGAGGTGCCGCCGTACGGGCGCGGTCATGAGTCCACCGGGCCCAGGTGAGCGTCCAGCACCGTGGCGACGAGTTGGTCCAGTTGGTCGCTGCCAGGCGCACCGGCTGGCGGTGGGGCGTCGAGGGCGAGCTGAAGGCTGCCCCACGCCCACAGTTGGGCGATGCCGTGCAGGTTCGCCCAGAGGGCGGCGGCCGTCACGGCCGGCGGCGGTGCGGCCTCGTTCGGCGCGCCGGGCCGGTGCGCGGTGGTCGGCTCCGCCCGGCATTGGGCGATGAGGGCGACGATGCGCTCGAACAGCGGGAGGGTCGCCTCCCGCAGCCGTCGTTCGCCGGAGGCGTGTTGCTCGCTGTCGAGCAGATCGTGGCGAAACATCAGCTCGAACATGCCGCGGTTCTCCAGCGCGTACCCGACGTAAACCAGCGCGGCGGCCTGCACCTGGGCTCGCGGCGATGTGGTGTCGGCGATCGCGGCCGCGAACCGGGCCCCGAGATCCTCGAAACCCCGCCGGGCGATCGCTGACAACAGGGCATGGTGCGTGGGGAAATACCGGCGCGGCGCCCCATACGACACCCCCGCCCGGCGGGCGATCTCGCGCAGCCCCAGCGACGCGGAGCCCTCGGTCGTCACGAGATCCACTCCGACGTCGATCAGCCGCTCCCGAAGGGAGCTCTCACCTTCCATAGACAGTGTCTACGAGGACGAGTAGACGGTGTCTACTCGCGACGATCGGACCGCGCTCCGGCGCTTCAGCCGGTCTCGGCCCGGCCCTGTTCGCCTCCGTCCGGCAGGCCGGGGCGGCCGCGCCGGCCATCGTGGGCTACTCAGGCGGGCTCACGGCGGGCGCGTTCTGCGTGGCGCCTGGCGCATCCTCCCCCAGCTCACGCAGGGGCTGGACGCGGCGTGGTGGCAGGACTGACGGCCGGCACACCGCCCCTTCCGAGCACGAGCTCAACCAGACGGCGTGACCGAGGACCACACGCCGAACCACTGCTCGGCGCCGTACTCCTCAAACCGCTCCACCTCGGTGAACCCCAGCTTCGCCGCGAGTCGCATCGAGCGGTCGTTGGCGGTCTGGGTACAGAGCACTACCGGCTCGCTGGGAAGCGCGCCGGCGAACCAGTCGAGTGCCGCCGCGCACGCCTCGGTGGCGTACCCGCATCCCCACGCCTCCGGCAGGAACATGTAGCCGAGTTCGGCCTCCGCGGCATCCGGACGGACGTGACCCGGACGCTCCGCGTCGCGCCGGTCGAGCGTGACGATGCCGATCATCGCTCCGTCCAGATCGACCACGAAAAGGCCGGGGCGCCGCCTGGGAACTTCAGGCACCGCACGCTCGAACTCATCACGCGGTTGAGGACCACCGATGTAGGTGCCCACCTCTGGGGAGGTGAACAGCTCGATGATCGCCGCACGGTCCCGGGCCTCGGGCTCACGGAGGACGAGCCGCTCGGTCCGTATCGGGGCCGGTGGCCAGGCAACGGGTCCGAGCTCAGTCATGGCGGGCAACCTATCGCACTCCCGCCGAGCAACACGCACTCTCACAACTCACAAACAAAAGCCACGGGGCCTCAAGACGACATGAGGGATACCGAGGGGCCGCCAAGAAGCACCCTGGCCTCTCGGTGCCCTTGTGGAACGCCCTCGATCTCTGACATGTGATCAGTGTGACGGCTACGCGGGCTTTGGTCCTGTTCCCGTTTCCAGACCTCGACCTGGATGGCGGCGCTGCCGTACATCGAGGACCTGGCAGCGCCCTGGAACCTTATAGGTTCTCAAGATCCCAGCTAGGCGGTGATCATTACCTGAGTTCCGCACAACAACAGTCCATCTGGGAAAGGATCAACGAATGATCACTCGTCGTCGAATCAGCGCTCTTGCGCTCGCGGCAGTGTGCGCCGCTGTGCCGCTGACCACCTTCTCCGCGTCCGCGGCCCAGGCCGGCGCAGCTGGTTTTGGCCCGACGAAGTGCAGCCCTCTGACGAACGGTGACCTGTGCGCGACCGGCATTTCCGGCTCTCCCGCCGGGTACGACGCGGCCTACGCCAAGCACTCAGGCCCCAAAATCACTGCGCGGTTCCGCCTGATGTGCATTAATGGCTTCCAGAAAGACGATAACGGCGCCTTCTCCATCTCGGCAGGTCAGAGAAGGAGTTTCGTCTTCTCAGTCGGTAACCAGGGGTCTTGCCGGGTGCGAATGCATGACCAGACCAATGGAGCGTACTTCTACAGCCCTTACGTGGTAATACCCTAAACACCAGTCAGTGGCGACCAGACGGCGATTGGTTTGCGCCCTGGCGGGGGCTGCCCTCGGCACCCCGGCGGGCCGCAACGGCGGGGCCTCGACTGGCCACCGGCCCGGTGGAGGCGTCCCCGGCCGCGGTGAAGGCCGAGGTCGCCAAGCTGGAGTTCCTGCGCTCGTTGGGCGCGGACAGTCTGGACCTGTCGGCGCTGCCTGCCGAGCGGCGCAGGTTCCTGGCCACGGTCGGCCGGCGGTTGACCGCGCAGGCGCTGGAACGCCGCGATCCGCAGCGCCGGTACCCGATCCTGCTGACGCTGCTGGCGCAGTCGGCGACCGACGTGCTCGACGAGGTTGTGCAGCTGTTCGACCAGGCGATCTCCGCGCGGGAGAGCAAGGCCGAACGCAAGATGCGCGACGCGCCGGCCGAACGGGGCAAAGCCGGAGAAGACCGGCAGGCGCTGCTGGGATCTGCTGGCCATCATCACCGACCCGCAGATCAGCGACGAGCAGATCGGCGGCCTGATCCGAGGTGAACGGATCGGCTGGCCTCGCCTGCGGTCGGCGGTGACGCAGGCCGCGCCAGCGCGCGGAGTTCTGCCAGCTGGTCGGCAAACCCGCCGACCCCGACCGCGCGCTGGCTGCGGCCGCCGACGAGCTGGGTGAGGCGCTCGGCGAGCTGGAGGGAGTCCTCGCTGCTGGGGATGGCCCGGTGCGTCTGGACGACGGCGGTGATCTGGTGATCTCGCCGCTGACCGCCGAGGACGTCCCGGCCGAGGCGACTGCGTTGAAGCTCTCCCCGCGGATCCGGGATCTGGGCAAGATCACGCTCTACCGGGCCGGATCGCGTGCGCAGGTCGAGGCCGACTTCCCGCACACCGGGCCGCTGCTGACCCGCAAGCTCAACACTGACCTGATCGCCGAGCACTACGACGACCTGCTCCGGCTGGCCGGTTCGCCAAGTTCGTTCACGCCACCGCCTCGCTACTGGTCGGCAAGCTGTCCGCGGCCGGCAGGCAGAACGCGCTCGCCGCAGCGCTCAAGGAGTACGGGGCACTGCGGCGCACCATCTACGCCGCCCGATACCTCGCCGACCCGGCCTACCGGCGCAAGATCTCCCGGCAGCTGAACAAGGGCGATTAGCTGCACGCGCTCAAGCGAGACCTGCTCTACGCCCACGAGGGCGCCATCCGAGCGCGGCACCTCGAAGCTCAGACCGAGCAGGCGTGGTGCCTGACGCTGGCCACCAACGCCGTGGTCGCCTGGACCACCGAGTACTACGGCCTCGCGGTCGAGCCGATGCGCAGGGCGGGACGCCGCATCGACGACGAGGTCCTGGCCCACATCTCCCCGGCGCACAGCGAGAACATCAACTTCTTCGGCGCAATCGAGGTCGACATCGAAGGTGAACTCGCCCAGCTCGGTCCCACCGGCTGTCGGCCGCTGCGCGTGCTACCGCTACGCCTCTGCGAAAGTAGACAGCCTCTGTTGCAGGTGGCCGTGGAAGGCCTTCCCGTCCAGGCGGACGGCAGCAGCGGTCGGGGAGAGCTGGCCATGGGTGCGCCGCTGCCCGTACGAGGGTGAAGTCGAGATCCGGTGGGTAGTGCTCGAGCCCAGCCGAGTACGCCGTGCCGAGTCCGGAACGCGAGGACTACCTGCGGACGCAGATCGCGCACCGATTAGGTTTCCGCGCCGTGCCCGTCTGTACGTGTGAGATCGACTCACGGGAGGCTGGCACGATGCGGAAACTGATCTTCGGCATGAACCTGAGCCTGGACGGCTACATCGCCGCGCCCGGCGACGACCTCGGCTGGAGCGTACCGAGCGACGAGCTGTTCCAGTGGTGGTCCGACCGGGTGGGGGCGACCGGCCTGGCGCTGTACGGGCGCAAACTGTGGGAGACGATGAGCTCCCACTGGCCGACCGCCGACCAGCAGCCCGGCGCCACACCGGCGGAGATCGAGTACGCCCGCCGCTGGCGGGACATGCCGAAGGTGGTGTTCTCCTCGACGACCAGCACGGTCGACTGGAACACCCGCCTGGTCACCGGCGACGCGGTCACCGAGATCACCCGGCTCAAGGCCGAAGACGGCGGCCCCATGGACATCGGCGGCGCCACACTTGCCGCAGCGGCCATGCGGGCCGGGCTGATCGACGAGTACGTGCTGGTCACCGCACCGGCCTTGCTGGGCGGCGGCACGCCGTTCTTCACGGCCCTGGACAGCTGGGTGAACCTGAACCTGGTGGAGACGCGGACGTTTCCCGGCGGCGTGGTGCTGACCCGATACGAGACGAGGCGATGAGCACGGGCCAGATGCTCGGCTCGTGAGGCCAGGTCGAAATCCTTCCTGGCGTGCTCACCGTGACCCTCGGCTATGAGGGAACCTTCCCCGGGCCCTTCCTTGCGTTCCGAGTGAGCTGTTGACCGACTTGCTGGAGATGAGGGACGACGGCGTCGTTGATTGTGACGATGTTCTTCGGGCATGAAGATGCCCCGCCGGCAACGCCGGCGGGGCGGTGGTGTTCGCGTTGTCGCGTTGGTGTTCAGCTGGTCGGGGTGCTCATTCCGCGGTGACTTCGGTGACGGCGGCCCGTGCGCTGGACTTGTCGACGACGGGGGCTTGTCTGATTACCGTGTCGGGGGCAGGCCCAGCCATGGTTTGTCGGCGGCGTCGAATCCGGTGAGTTCGGCGATCTTGCCGTTGACGATGTGCAGGACCGCGATGGTGAACAAACGGTATTCCGGGTCGTCGGGGGTGCGGAGGTACAGCGCGGCGGCAGGCATGCGGTTGACCGTCGTGGCGGTGCAGCGCCAGTCGTCGTAGCCGTGCTGGAAGAGCCCACCGGAGACCCAGCCGTCCACCGCGTCCTTGGCCGTGACGGTCACGGTGCCCGGGTCGGGCAGCATCGTGAAGCGCAGGTCGTCGCGCAGCAGGGCCATCAGCCCGTCGAGGTCGTTGCGCTCATGGGCGTCGATGTACGACTTCACCACGTCGCGCTCGTCAACCGACAGCTCGTGCGTGGCAGGGCGCCGCCAGTCGAGGCGGCGGTCGGGCAGCTGCTCGCGCATCGTCACGCGCGCCCGCTGCAGCGCGCTGGTCACCGATGCGACGGTCAGTTCGAGGGCGTCGGCGGCCTTCGACGCCGGCCAGCCGAGGACGTCGCGCAGGATGAACACCGCCCGCTGCCGCGGCGGCAGGTGCTGGACGGCGACGATGAACGCCAGCTCGATCGTCTCCCGCGCCACCGCCGATTCCTGCGGGTCCTCCGGGAGCATCAGGTCCGGGTAGGGCTGCAGATAGTGCACTTCCGAGCCCGCGCCAGGCAGCTCGGCAGGCACGGGTATGCGGTCGTTGCGCTTGTCCAGGAAGTCGAGGCAGGCGTTCGTCGCAATCCGGTACAGCCAGGTCCGCAGGGCCGCGTGGCCCTTGAACGACTCCCGCTTGTTCCACACCCGCAGGAACGTCTCCTGCGTCATGTCCTGGGCGTCGTCGTAGTTCGCGAGCATCCGGTAGCAGTGCACGTGCAGCTCACGCCGGTAGCGCTCCGTGATGAGTGCGAACCGCGCCGTGTCGCCTGAGCGGGCCGCCGCGATGAACGTGGCCTCGTCGGCGCCCAGCGGTCTGGTGTCGGTCATGGTCATCAATCCTTCCACCGGTGCGAGGGCTAACAGAACTGACGACGTGGCGGAGGATTTCTGATCGGTGAAGCCGCTGACACCGGGCCGTTCGCCAGGCCGGATGGGTCGGGTCGATCCAGGGGACGTGCTCCGGGTCGGGCACACCCTCGATGTCGAGTTGGGCCAGCACGGCTAACTAAGAGCCGCGCAGCGCAGAGCCGTCCGGTGGACACGACAGTGGTCAACGAGAAAGACCAGCAGACCCTGCTGCTCAAGCCGGACGCCGCCTATCTGGCCGATCCGAATACCACCTACCCAGTGACCATCCACTCCGCATTCAGCATCACACCCACTGCTCGCCTGTCACTCCAGTGGCACTCCCGCGCCACATGAAGGTGTCGGCCACGGCCTGGACCCCCGGGAGGCTGGGCGCGAGCCCGCCGAGTCGATTTGCCTACAATTCAGGTAGGTATTATGGTCTATCCCTAAGTCCCCCAGAAAACGAAGGGTTGTTCGGAACATGTCCTCCTTCAGACCTGCGGTCGTCACCCTGGCCATGCTCGCCGCCGTAGGACTTCTGACCTCCTGTGGTGGTTCCGGCACCGGCGCCCAAGCCAAGAGCGACGGCAAAAGCGACGGCAACCCCGTGTACGGCGGCACGCTCACCTACCTGGAACACCAGCCGCCCACCTGCCTCTATCTGCCGGCGGCCGGCTTCTATCCGAACGGCGGCGTGCTCAACCAGCTCACCGACAAGCTGACCTGGCAGAATCCGGAGACGCTCAAGGTCGAGCCGTGGATCGCCACCAAGTGGGAGATCAACGAGGACGCCACGGAGTACACCTTCCATCTGCGGGACGGCGTGACGTTCAGCGACGGCACCCCACTCGACGCCGAGGCCGTGGCCGCCAACTTCGACGTGTACGGCCTCGGCGACGACAAGCTCAAGCTGCCCCCGGCCGAGTTCGTCAACAACTACGAGCGCAGCGAGGTCATCGACGCCAGGACCGTGCGCTTCCACTTCAGCAAGCCGTCGCCCGGGTTCCTCCAGGGCACCTCGGTGATCGGCGCCGGTCTGGTCTCCAAGAAGACGATCAGCCTGCCGTACGAGGAGCAGTGCCAGCTGAAGAACGTCATCGGCTCGGGACCGTTCACGGTGGCCAAGCAGGTCGTCGACAAGGAGATCGACCTCCAGGCGCGCAAGGACTACAACTGGGCGCCGTCCTCCTCCGCGCACCAGGGGCGGGCCTACCTCGACCTCATCAAGATCATCGTGACGCCGGAGGACAACGTCCGGGTGGGCGCGCTGACCTCCGGGCAGGCCGACTACGTCCGGTACGTGCAGGCCTACGACGAGGCGACGGTCGAGAACGCCGGCTTCGTCGTCAAGGGTGAGCCCACCCGGGGCGTCAACAACGGCCTCTACCTGCGCCCCGCCAACAGCATCCTGAAGGACATCAGGGTCAGGAAGGCGCTGCAGGCAGGGACCGACGCCAAGGAGGTGGTGACCACCCTCTTCACCGACAACTATCCCGTGGCGACCTCGGTTCTCAGCCATCTGGCGGCCGGATACGTCGACCTGTCGGACAAGCTCGCCTACGACCCCGGCACGGCCGACAAGCTGCTCGACGAGGCCGGATGGACGCGCGGCGCCGACGGCATCCGGGAGAAGGACGGCGTCAAGCTGCAGCTCGGCGTCTTCGTCGCCGGCCCGCAGCCGCTGTCCAAGCAGACCCTGGAGCTCATCGCCCAGCAGTGGACCAAGATCGGCGTGAAGCTCGAGATCCGCCCCGCCGACGCGGGCACCCAGGCCGTGGACATCAAGAACGCCGAGAAGACGGCGGTGAACCACTCGATGGTCGGCCGCGCCGACCAGGACGTGATCAAGAGCCACTTCCACACGAAGAACCGCGACGTGATCCTCTCCAACGACAAGAAGCTCGACCAGCTCCTTGAGGAGGAGTCGGCCCTCGCCGACGAGACCAAGCGGAACGAGAAGGTGGCCGAGATCCAGCGGTACGTCATCGACCAGGGGTACGCCATCCCGCTCTTCGAGGAGCCCCAGGTCTACGGCATCGCGCCGTACGTCCACGGGGCGGCCTTCGAGGCGGTCGGCCGGCCAAGCTTCTACTCTGTCTGGCTCAGTAAGTGACGAAATATCTGCTCAAAAGGGCAGGACAGGCACTGCTTGTCCTGTGGGCCGCCTTCACCGCGGCGTACATCCTGCTCCAGGCCCTGCCCGGCGACTCCATCCTGATCAAGTTCCAGAACCCCGAACTCGGGCTGTCGCCGGAGCAGATCGCCGAGATCCGCGAGTACTACGACGCGGGCGGCTACCTGCACACCGTGCTCGGCTTCCTCCACGGCGACTTCGGCTACTCGGTCGACACCGGCACCCCGGTCGTCGAGCGGCTGGCCGAGGGACTGCCGGAGACGGCCAAGCTGGCCACCTGCGCCTTCGTGCTGGCGGTGCTGCTGGCCGTGCTGATCGCCTTCGGCTCCGCGTACAGCGGCAGGCTGCGCGGCCTGCTGCTGGCGGTGCCCGCCCTGTTCATCTCGGTCCCGGCGTTCTGGCTCGGCATCCTGCTCATCCAGATCTTCTCGTTCCGGCTCCGGCTGGTCCCGGTCATCGGCGGCACCGAGCTCCAGCAGCTCGTGCTGCCGGTGCTCACGCTGGCCGTGCCGATCTCCGCGCCGATCGCGCAGGTGCTCGCGCGCAGCATCGACCAGGTGCTCACCCAGCCGTTCGTTCCGGTGGTGGCGGCCAAGGGCGCCTCGCGCTCCTGGATCCTGTGGCGGCACGTCGCGCGCAACGCGCTGCCGCCGACGCTGACCGTGGCGGGCCTGGTGTTCGGCGAGCTGATCGCCGGGTCCGTGGTCACCGAGACCGTCTTCGGCCGGGGCGGCATCGGCCGCCTCACCGAGCAGGCGGTCAACGCTCAGGACACTCCGGTGCTCCTGGCCGTGGTGGTGCTGGCCGCGACCGTCTTCGTCGTGGTCAACCTGCTGGTCGACGTGCTGTTCCCGGTGCTCGACCCGAGGTTGGCGACATGAGGTGGCTGTCGTGGGCGGTCATCGCCCTGGTGGTGCTCTGGGCCGCCGTGCCGTCGCTGTTCACCGGGTACGACCCGCTGGCCGGGGTCCCGGCCGAGAAGCTCCAGGAGCCGAGCGCCGCGCATCTGTTCGGTACCGACGCCGTGGGGCGCGACCTGTTCGCGCGAGTGGTGCATGGATCGGTCCAGTCGCTCTCGGGCGCGCTCGTCGCGGTCGCCGTCGGCCTGCTGCTCGGCACGCTGCTCGGCCTGATCGCCGGGTCGGTGCGCGGGGTGGTCGACGAGACCGTAATGCGGATCATGGACGTGCTGCTGTCGGTGCCGGGGCTGCTGCTGGCGCTCACGATGATCATCCTGCTCGGGCCCGGCACGGTGAACGTGGCGATCGCGGTGGGCGTCGGCTCCGTCGCCTCCTTCGCCCGCCTGGCCAGGGCCGAGGTGGTCCGGGTGCGCCGCACCGACTATGTCGAGGCCGCGTTCGGCAGCGGCGGCACCTTCGCCGGCGTGCTCGTGCGGCACGTACTGCCGAACTCCCTCGGCCCGGTCATCGCGCTGTCGGCACTGCAGTTCGGCGTGGCGATCCTGGCGATCTCCACGCTCGGCTTCCTCGGCTATGGAGCCGAGCCGCCGACGCCCGAGTGGGGGCTGCTCATCGCCGAGGGCCGCAACTACCTGGCCACCTCGTGGTGGCTCACCACACTCCCCGGCGCGGTCGTCGTCGCCGTGGTTCTCGCCGCCGGTCGCATCTCGAAGGAGATCAGATGAGCCTCCTCGACGTCCGGGATCTCACGGTCGCGTACGGCCGACAGGTCGCGGTCAAGGGCGTCTCGTTCACGGTCGAGCAGGGAGAGGTCGTCGCCGTGGTCGGCGAGTCGGGTTCCGGCAAGACCACGACGGCCAACGCGATCATCGGCCTGCACCCGGCGTCGTCGGGCAAGGTCCTGCTCAACGGCGTCGACATCGCGGGCTGGTCGCAGCGCCGCCTGCGGTCGATCCGGGGGCACCGGATCGGCCTGGTCCCCCAGGACCCGTCGAACTCGCTGAACCCGGTCATGAAGATCGGTCAGCAGATCGGCGAGATCCTCAAGATCCACAAATATGGCGACAGAGCGGGCATCAGGCGGCGGGTGATCGAGCTGCTCACCCGCGTCGGCCTCGACGACCCCGAGCGCCGCGCCGGCCAGTACCCGCACGAACTCTCCGGCGGCATGCGCCAGCGCGTGCTCATCGCCATCGCGATCGCCCTGCGCCCCAGCCTGATCATCGCCGACGAGCCGACCAGCGCCCTGGACGTCACCGTCCAGCGTCGCATCCTCGACCTCATCGACGACCTCAGAAAGGAGTACGGCACGGCGGTCCTCCTGGTCACCCACGACCTGGGCGTGGCGGCCGCGCGTTCCGACCGCCTGGTCGTGATGAAGGACGGCCTGATCGAGGAGTCGGGCGGCGTCCGCGAGGTGCTCGCCGCGCCCGCCGCGCCGTACACGCGCCGGCTCTTCGAGGACGCCCCGGCGCTGACCGCACGCGAGTTCAAGTCGGTGGACACGTCGGCCGAGCCCGCCATCGTCGTACGCGACCTCGTCAAGGAGTTCGGCTCCTTCCGCGCCGTCGACGGCGTCTCCTTCGAGGTGCTGCGGGGCAGTACGCACGCCCTGGTAGGCGAGTCGGGCTCGGGCAAGACCACGACGGCGCGCATCGTGACCCGCTTCACCGGGGCCACGTCGGGCGAGGTCGTGATAGGCGGCGACCCGGTGAGCCCGCGCGATTTCCGGCGCAGGGTGCAGCTCGTCTACCAGAACCCCTACGGCTCCCTCGATCCCCGCCAGGCGGTCGCCGGGATCGTGGAGGAGCCGCTGCGCAACTTCCGCCTCGGCGACCGGGCCGCCCGCCGTGCCAGGGTGAAGGAGCTGCTGGAGCGCGTCGCTCTGCCCGAGACGCTGCTCGAGCGCCGGCCCGGGGAGCTGTCCGGCGGGCAGCGCCAGCGGGTGGCTATCGCCCGCGCGCTCGCCGTCGAACCCGAGGTGGTCGTGCTCGACGAGGCCGTGTCCGCGCTGGACGTGACCGTGCAGGCGCAGATCCTGACGCTGCTGGAGGAGCTCCAGCGCGACCTCGGACTCACCTATCTCTTCATCTCCCACGACCTCGCCGTCGTGCGGCAGATATCGCACACCGTTTCCGTCATGAACAAAGGACGCATTGTGGAATCAGGGACGACGCACCAGATCTTCGACAGTCCGCGGGAGGAGTACACCCGCGAGCTGCTCGCCGCCGTGGCGGAGCCGGTGCGATGACCCGGATCGGCTTCTTCACCCGGGTGCTCGACGACGCCCCGCCCGGCGAGCGCTACCGGCTGGCCGTCGAGCAGATCCAGCACGCCGAACGCCTCGGCTTCGACACCGCCTGGGTGGCCCAGCACCACTTCGACGGTGATGAGGGCGGCCTGCCCGCGCCGCTGGTCTTCCTCAGCCACGTGGCCGCGCGCACCAGCCGGATCAGGCTCGGCACCGGCATCATCACCCTGCCGCTCGAGCACCCGGTGCGCGTGGCCGAGGACGCCGCCGTGCTCGACCTGCTGTCCGGCGGGCGGCTGGAGGTCGGCGTTGGCGGCGGCGGCACGCCCGCGTCGTTCCCCGCCTTCGGCAAGGACCCGGCCCGGCGCGGCTCCATCTACGCCGACCACCTCCAGGTGCTCGTGGACGCGTGGTCGGGCAAGGACCTGGGCGGCGGCAACCACCTCTACCCGGCCGCGCCGACGCTGGCCGACGCCATCTGGGAGGCCACGTTCTCCGTCGCCGGCGGCGAGCGCGCCGGGCGGGCGGGCAACGGGCTGATGCTCTCGCGCACCCAGCCCAGGCCCGAGGGGGCGCGGCACGCCACGCTGGCCGAGATCCAGAAGCCCATCGTGGACGCCTACTACGCCAACCTGCCCTCCGGCGTCGCGCCCCGGATCATGGTCTCGCGCACCGCGTTCGTCGCCGACACCCGCGAGGAGGCGCTGCATTGGGCCGCCGAGGGCCTGTCCAGGCCGGGTCCGCGGCAGCAGCCGGACGGCGGCGGTGTCGACGATCTGATCGCCACCTGGGACGCCCACGTCGGCACCCCCGAGGACGTCATCGCCAGCCTGAGGGCGGACCCGACGCTGGAACGTGCCACCGACCTGGTCTTCCAGGTGCACTCCATCGACCCGCCGCACGAGCTGATCCTGCGCTCCATCGAGCTGCTCGCGACCGAGGTGGCTCCCGCACTGGAGGCGATATTGGAAGGAAACACCGCATGACCGCCGACACAAGCGCCGACGTAAGCGCCGGCACGACCACCGACCCGACCGTCGACGTCATCGACACGCTGGCCGGGATCCGGCCGGGATCCCGCCTGGACCTGCTGCGCGACCGGCGTCCCGAGGCCCGCGAACACGCCCAGCGCGCCTACGAGGCGCTGTTCGCCCCCGACTCGGAGCAGGAGGTGACCCTGGTCGAGCGCGTCGCCCTGGCCGCCTTCGTCGCCGGACTCCACCAGGACCCCGCCGTCGCTCGCCACTACGCCGACCGGCTGGCCGAGCACGCCCCCGACCTGCGTACGACCATCGAGCGCGAGATCGAGGCGAGCCGGACCGTCGGCCCGTACGGCGTCTACGACGAGCCGTCGCTCGCCCAGGAGAGCCTGATCGGCCCGGCCTACCGGGCGGGGCGGCGCGAGGCGCTCGGCGAGCGCCTCGCCGCCGCCCTCGACCACGCCCACCTGCTGGTCTTCCGCCCCCGCGAATCGAGCCGCGACGCGCTCAAGAGGCTCCTCGACGCCGGCTGGACCACCACGGGCGTGGTGACGATCTCGCAGCTCGTCGCCTTTCTCACCTTCCAGGTCCGCGTGGTCGCGGGTCTGCGTCTCCTAGGAGCCGACCGATGAAGTTCACCCAGGACAAGCTCGGCTGGGAACCCTGGCTGGAGCCGCCGGCCGAGGACGAGCTGACCGATGCCCACCACGACGCCCTCGTCGACCGGGCGCGCGCGGCCTCGCCGTACTTCCGGCTGCTGGCGCTCGACCCGCGCGTGCTGCACGCGCGGACCACGACCGACAACGACATCTTCTACAACGCCGACGGAGGCCTGCCCCGCGCCGAGCGGGAGCTGGCCGCGACCGCGACCTCGCGGCACAACGGCTGCGTCTTCTGCGCCTCTGTGCACGCCCGCTTCGCCGCGCACTACTCCAAGCGCCCGGACGACGTGCGGCGGCTGCTCGACGACGGCGTCGCCGCACCGCAGAACGAGCGGTGGCGAGCGATCATCGACGCCTCGGTGGCGCTGACCGCCACCCCCGGCGCGCTCGGCGCCGACCACCTGGCGGCCCTGCGCGCCGCCGGGCTCGACGACCTGGAGATCAGCGACGTGATCCACGCCGCCGCCTTCTTCAACTGGGCCAACCGGCTCATGCTTTCCCTGGGAGAACCCGCGTGACTATCGCACTGGACCACCTCGTGTACGCCGTCCCCGACCTTCAGGCCGGGGTGGCGGCCTTCGCCGCTCTGACCGGCGTCGTCCCCTCCGCGGGCGGCGCGCACCCCGGCGGCACGGCCAACTACCTCGTCGGCCTCGGAGACGGCGCCTACCTGGAGATCATCGGCCCCGACCCGTCCAGGCCCGGCACCCGGCCGCGCGCCTTCGGCCTGGAGTCGCTGACCGAGCCCACGCTCGCCGCGTGGGCCGTCCGTGCTGGTGACATCGACGCCTCCGTACGGCGGGCACGCGAGGCCGGTTACGATCCCGGCTCCATCGAGCCGCTCTCGCGGCGCACGCCCGACGGCACGCTCCTCGAATGGCGGCTGACCAGGCGCGACGACCCGGCCGCCGTTCGGACCACGCCCTTCCTCATCGACTGGGGGAGCACCACGCACCCATCGGCCTCGGGCATCCCGGCACTCTCCCTGGCCTCCTTCACCGTGATCCACCCCGATCCCCCGTCGGCGCGCGGACCCCTGGACGCCTTGGGGGTCACGGTCACGGTCGAGCGGGGCCCGGCCCCCGGACTGCGTGCCGTACTTGACACCCCGGAAGGACAGGTGACGCTCGCATGAGCTCCCTTCGCGAATATCTCGCCCAGAAGCGCGCCGCGCTCCTCGCCCGCCGGGCCGCCTCGGCGGAGAGCGGCGGCGGTCCCGTGCCGCTGCGCGCGACCGTGACCGCCGAAGGCCGCAGCGGCGTACGGCGGATCAGGATCCGTGACTTCCAGATCCTCAGCGACAGCGGGCCCGACTTCGCCGGGTACGACCTGGGGCCGGGTTCACCCGAGCTGCAGGCGGGCGTCCTGGGCAGCTGCGTGACGCACATCTTCCTGATCAAGGCCGCCGAGCTCGAGGTGCCGGTCGACGCGCTGTCGGTGGACGTGCGGGCCGAGTACGACCCGCGCGCCCAGTCGCCGGACACCACCGACATCCCGGTCTATCCGCAAAACTTCCGCTACGAGGTCCACCTGGACTCGCCCGCCTCGGACGAGGAACTCGCCAGGCTGCACGCCGAGGTCGAGCGGGTCTGCCCCATCCTCAACCTCATCCGGAACCCGCAGGACATCACGGGCACGATCGTCCGGGTCGGCGCCTGAGCCGAGCGCCCCCGCATGCGGGCGGACGGTGGGGTCAGGGCTTCCAGGGGCCGATGCGGTCCAGGCGGCGGCGCTGCTGGCGCGCGGTGGGCACGTCGAGGCCCTGGCCGCGTACGGTGAGCTGGTCGGCGACGGCGGCGCGGTGCTCGACGGGCTTGTGGTCGTCGTATTTGAATTTGGCCAGTACGTCGATGACCTCCATGCGCAGGCCGCGGATGCCGGGCAGCATCCGGCCGTAGGGGGGCTGGTCGACGGCGACGGGGGCGTGGTCGCCGTCGGGCTGGAAGTGGGCGAGCTGGCGGCGCAGCAGCTCCGCCTTGCCCTCGGGATCGTCGACGATGCCGGCGCGGCAGGTGAACTGGACGGCCGTGTAGTAGCTGGTGGGGACCCCGTCGTGGGGCGGGGTCCCCACCATGGCGCGCCAGGGGCCGGGGATGAAGGCGTAGTCGCCGATGACGGTGAACACGACGTTCGGGTCGTGCTCGATCGCCTTCCAGACCGGGTTGGGGCGGGCGAGGTGGACGAGGAGGTGGTCTCCGTCGCAGGTGAAGTGGGTGGGGACGACGATGGGCGGGTCGCCGGGGAGGCCGTTGACGCTCAGCTGCCCGAAGTCATGGCCTTCGGCGATCCAGGTCTGCCATTCGGTTTTGTCCAGGCTGGCGTCCCAGGGCTGGATGAACATGCTGTTCTCCTTGGTTCGGTGGTGGGGTGGGCTGCGGGCTTGCTCAGGCCAGGGCGAGAAGGCTGACGGCGATGGCGGCGGTGCCCAGGCCGACGAGCTGGCTGCCGTGGATGCGTTCGGCGAGCACGCCGCGCGCGAGCAGAACCGTGCCGGCCGGGTAGAGGGCGGTGATCACGGCGACGACGGCGAGGTCCCCGCCGCGAGCTGCGAGCAGGAACAGCAGGTTCGCCACGGAGTCCAGCACACCCGCGGCTGCCGACATCGCGTACGCGGGCCGCTCGGAGCCGAGCTTGCGGTGCATCAGCCCCGCCGCGGCCAGGGTGACCGCCGAGGAGACCGCCCGGCCCACGATCAGCGGAGCCACCCCGCTGTCGGACGGCGCCTGGTGCAAACAGATCAGCTGAAGGGCGATTGCGGCGCCCGCACCCAATGCCAGCAGCAGCGCAGCACGGGAGGGGCGCGCCGAGCCCGCGCCGTGTCCGGCGCTGACCAGCACCACCGCCACCAGCGCGAGCGGTAGACCCACCAGTCCGGCGGCGGCCAGGTGCTCGCCCTGCAGCAGACCCACACCGACGGGCAGCGCGGCGGACACCAGCGCGGTCACGGGCGACAACACGTTCATCGGGCCGATCGCCAGAGTGCGGTAGAGCAGGGCGAACGCGGTGGCCGAGGCGACCCCCGAGGCTGCACCCCAGCCAAGCGTCGCAGGGCTGAACGAGGCTCCGAGCACCGGCCACAGCAGCAGCTCGACCGCGAGACTGGCCGGGGCCGCGATCATCACGGTACGCAGGACATGGGCCTTGCGAGCGCCAAGGCCGCCGAGGAAATCGGCGCACCCGTAAGCGAGTGAGCTGCCCAGGGCCAGCAGCAGAGCGATCACGGCACATCCCTTACTATTCATTGGAACGACCAAAACGTACAACAAACCGACCGGTCCAACCAAACGACCGAGAAGTGCATTCAAATGGTCAAGTCGCGGGGATGGTGATCAGTTGGCCGAGACAGCCGCAACCCTGCGGACGGTCGCGCACAACGTCCGGACGGCCCGCATCCGCGCGGGTCTGTCCCTGGAGGAACTCAGCCGGCGCGCCCAGGTCAGCAAGGGCGCCCTGGTGGGATTGGAGAAAGCCCAGGGCAACCCCAACCTGGCCACCCTGGTCCGGCTGGCCGACACCCTTGGCATTTCGGTGTCCGCCCTGATGCAGGGACCGCCCGAAGGCCGCGTCCGTGTCGTGACCTCCGAGGCGGTGGCACCACTGTGGGCCGGAGATCGGGGCAGCGAGGCGCGGCTCATGCTGACGACCTCAGGCCCGGCTCCTGTCGAGGTCTGGCGCTGGCGACTGGAACCGGATGAGGAATATCGCAGCCACCCCCACCAGGCCGGAGTCGTCGAAACCATCAGCGTCACCTCCGGCCGGATGGCCCTGATCGTCGACGGCACCGAGCACGTCGTCGAAGCCGGACAGACCGCCACGTTCGACGGCGACGCCCCCCACAGCTACCGCGGCTCGGGCACCGAGACCTGCAGCCTGATCATGACCGTCCATCTGCCGCCCGGCCCCGCGTGATGCTCCAGACAGGAGGGTGATCAACTGTTTGGCGGCCGGTGACACGTCACGCCACGCCGCGCCCGCCGAGCCGCTCAGCGTGACTCTTCGAGGCTGCTGACCAGGCCAACGGCGTGGGCCAGGCCGACGCCGGCAGCGGTAGACATCTCGGAAACAAGGCAGCCCCCTACCGGGCGCCAGTTCCGAATGCGGGTCGTACCAAGTGCCGGCGTCGAAGCGTGGCAGGCCCAACCGGACCGTAGGCCAAGAATCACCGTTCCGATGTTCCTCAGGCCCCCACGCGGGGGCCACATCGACCACCGCACCTCACGCCCTCAGCACCTCGTGCGGCAGGGCGATCGCCTCGCGCCCTGAGGGCGTACGGACTGTTCGGGCGGCGAGCAGGGCGTCGATCACCGCTTCCTCGACCGACTCCATGACGGCGGCGAAGACGCCGTCGAGCTCAGTGGGATTCAACGTCCTGGGCGTCTCGGAGGGCTCGGAAGAGAAGGCCAGGGCATAGTCACCGCTCCCGTGGCTGAACGCCGCGCCCACCTGGCCGAGCGCGAAGACGCCCCTGGCCGCGATTCGTGACAACTGAAGGGCGCTGCAGGCTACATCGATGGCGATCACGACGACGCAGGAGCCCCGCTCGGAGACGTGACCGGGTCGGGGTAGGCCCAGGTCCTCGGGGGTGATCGTGCGACCCAGGAGCCGCAGGTTTCCGCCCATGTTGGCTTGCACCAGCACTCCGACGGTCGCCTGGCGGTCGCGCAGCACCACCTTGCGCGAAGCCGTACCGATGCCGGCCTTGAAACCGAGCGCGATAGCCCCGGTGCCGCCGCCGACGTTCCCCATCGCGACCGGACCGTCGTGTGCGCCGTCGAGCGCGCCGTAGACGTGCTCGGTCGTGACAGGACGCGGATCGGCGGAGGACAGCCAGGAGTCGTTGATCTCGCCGACGACGAGGTTCACGGAGCGAACGGGCTCGGCCGCCTTGTCGATGAGCCAGCTCAGCAGGCTGTCAGCGACGCGGAAGGTGGACAGCGTCGAGGTCAGCAGAACGGGCGTCTCCAGTTCGCCGAGCTCCATGACCTGCGTGACGCCGACGAACTTTCCGTAGCCGTTCCCCACATGAAATCCGGCCGGAACGGTTCGGGCGGCAGAAAGCGCGTTCGGTACGACGGCCGTCACCCCGGAGTAGATGCCCTTCTGCTCATCCACGAGGGTGGTCTGTCCGACAAGGACCTCCGCGACATCCGTGATGGCGTTGTTGGCCCCCGGCTCCAGGCGGCCGACACGGTGCCCGAAGTCTCGCAGACGACGGACGTGCGGCTGGCGTGGCACGAAGTCAACCATGATGGAAGGGCCTCTCTCGCGATAACAGTCCATGGATTATGGTCCGCAATCGCTGGAAAGATCTCGTTATGCCGGTCAAAGGAGCCCACCCCCATTGGATCCAGACGGCTCTACGCGTGGACGAGGCGCAACACGACGGCTATGACCATGCCTGCCGCCGGCCGCGCCGGCGGTGTCCCGGAGCTCCTCAATCGATAGCGCTCCCGGAATGTGCGACGTTAACCTGACGCCCTGTTCCGAGCTTGATTCCGCATCCGGCATCGCATCCGGTTTCCGCGCCTGCCTGACCCATGGGAGGCAATGATGATCTGGAACGTCGCTCTCCCCGACGACTGGGAATCGCGGGTCCGCTCCGCGCTCGCGAATGTGCGCGACGATCTCGCGCGTGGTGCGCTGCACCCTTTGGGCGCCGGCATGGAGAGCGTCGCTCTCCGCCTCGACCCGCCGGACGGCGACGGCGGAACGTCGTTCGTCCTGCGCTTCCCGTACAACGAGGATGGCGCCGAGGGGATCGCCTGCGAGGCCGCCCTCCTGCCCGAACTCGCCGAACATCTCCCCCTTCCGATCCCGCGTTTCGCCTTCACCGCCCCGAATCCGCTCGGCCCCGGCGAATTCTGCTGCTATCCCGCCGTCCCGGGTGAATCGCTGTCGGAAGAGGACTGGCACCGGCGCGGGCTCCTGGACGAGCCCGCGCCGATCCGCCGCATCGCCGCACTGATCGATGCGATCCATGCCTTCCCGGTCGGACGCGCACGCGAGCTCGGCGTCCCCGAATCGGATCCGCGAGCTGAGTTCGGCGAGCGTCTCGACCTGCTGCGCGCCGAGGTCGTCCCCGCGCTGCCGTCGAGTGAGTCCCGGACGCTGGTCGCCGCCTTCGAGGACTACATCGGCGACGACGCCTGCTTCGACTACGAGCCGGTGCTGATCCACGCCGACATCAGCCTCGACCACCTCCTCGTGACCGGCACAGACGTCACCGGCCTCATCGACTTCGGCGACACCACGATCGGCGACCCCGACTACGACCTGTGCTACCTGTGGTCCGAGACGGGCCCCGGGTTCACCCAGCGGCTCCAGGAACTGCGCGGCGTCCCGTTCACCGACCGCCTTCAGCGCAAGCTCCGCTTCTGGGAACTGGCGGACGCGGCAGCGGACGTCCTGCACGGCATCGAGCACGGCCATTCCGAGTTTCGTGACGAGAGCCTCGCCGTGCTCCGCGGCCTCCTCACGCAACGGGGTTCCGGTAGCAACGCGGAAGCGTCCCACGGATATACCGCTGACGTGCGGTGATGCGGGGCGCCGGTCCTTCACTGCCGACCGATTGGGACGCGGCCGCGAGGCCACGTTCGTGCGGGACCCGGTGGACATGTGCATGACGACGAGGCGCTCGAGTTCCCGGCACCCGCAGGACCTCGACGGCGGGAACGCCGACGGAGGGGGCTCGCTCACCTGTCCGCGAACAAACAGTCTGCCGGAGATCCGGACGTGCCAGACTGCCAGACATGGCAGCCTCGGGCCGATCAGTGGTCATCGACATCCGGACGCGCCGGGCCGGCACGGAGCGCGGCCCCGAGATCCCCGACGGCCAGGACCCCTTGCTGCGCACGGTGTACGGGGAGATCCTGCGCGACGAGCGGCTGGACCAGGACCGCACGCTCGATGACGTGGCGCGTGCGGTCGGCATGTCCAAGCAGTATCTGTCGGAGGTCGAGCGCGGACGCAAAGAGCCGTCGTCGGAGATGCTGCATTCGGTGTGCGACGCGCTCGGGTTGCCGATCGAGCACCTGCTCACCCGCGCCGTCCGGCGGATCACGGCGTCACGCCGGATCTCGACGCACAGGCCGTCCGGTACGCCGCGGGTGGAGCTGCTGGCGGCGTGAGCGCTACGACACCTCGCGGGTGATGATCAGCTCGTCGACCAGGCCGTACTCGACGGCCTCGTGCGCGCTGAAGACCCGGTCCCGGTCGGTGTCCTTGCGCAACTGGGCGACGTCCACCCCGGTGTGGGAGCTGAGGATCTCCTCGGTCTGCGCGCGTATGCGCATCACTTCTGCCGCCTGCAGGGTCAGGTCGGAGATGGTGCCCTGCCCCTGCGTGGACGGCTGGTGCAGCAGCACGCGGGAGTGGGCGAGCGCGAACCGCCGTCCGGGGGTGCCCGCGGCGAGCAGCACCGCGGCGGCTGAGGCCGCCTGGCCCATGCAGTACGTCGCGACCTTCGCGCGGATGAACTGCATGGTGTCGTAGATCGCGAGCATCGCGGTCGTCGAGCCGCCGGGAGAGTTGATGTACAGGTTGATCTCCTGGTCCGGGCTCTCCGCCTCCAGGTGGAGCAACTGTGCCATCACGACGTTCGCGACGCCGTCGTCGATCTCGGTTCCGAGGAAGATGATCCGCTCGTTGAGCAGCCGGCTGAAGATGTCGAACGACCGCTCCCCCACCGGGGTCCGTTCGACCACGTACGGGATCGTGTACTGCGTCATGACGAGAACCCCATCCGGTTGGCGGCGTACGGCGCGAGGCTGTGGAAGGAGTCGACGATCTCGTCGATCATCCCGTAGTCGCGGGCCTGCTCCGGCGTGAACCAGCGGTCCCTGTCGCTGTCGGCGGAGATCTCCTCGATCGTGCGTCCCGTCTCCGCGGCGAGGATCTCCTCGGACTGCCGCTTCATGTACCGGAGGTTCTCGGACTGGATCGCGATGTCGATCGCCGTGCCGCCGATTCCGGCCGACGGCTGGTGCATCATGATCCGGCTGTGCGCGAGGCTGATCCGCTTGCCGTGTGTGCCGGACGCCAGCAGCACCTGCCCCATGCTCGCGGCGAACCCGAGCGCGACGGTGACCACGTCGTTCGGGACCAGCTTCATCGTGTCGTAGATCGCCAGTCCGGCCATCACCGACCCTCCGGGTGAATTGATGTACAGGATGATGTCGCGCTCGGAATCCGCCGAGGCCAGCAACACCATCTCGGCGCACACCCGCTCGGCCATCTCGTCGTCGACCTCTCCGGTCAACAGCAGGGTCCGTTGCTGGAACAGCTTCTCGTTCAGCCGGTCCCGGTAACTCATGTTCGGGGAAACACGCATGGCGCCTTTGTATCCGCCGCGGCCCCGCGACCTGTCGATATGTCTGCTGAGGGCAGACGGCGGCGGCCCGGCCGATCGGTGTCGCGGTGCTACTGCCGACGCGCGCTGTCGCCGCGTGAGCCGCGCGGGCTAGGCTCGGGCCGTGCCCTTGACGACCGCGCACGACGTCGACCGGTTCGAAGCCTCCAGGCCGCGCCTGGAGGCCATCGCCTACCGCCTCCTCGGCTGCGCCGGGGATGCCGAGGACGCGGTGCAGGACACGTTCCTGCGCTGGCAGGCCGCCGACGTCGACCGCATCGAGGTCCCCGAGGCCTGGCTGACGAAGGTCCTCACCAACCTGTGCCTCAACCAGCTCACCTCCGCGCGGGCGCGGCGCGAGACCTATGTGGGCCAATGGCTTCCCGAGCCGCTGCTGTCCGGGGACCCGATGCTCGGCCCGGCCGACACCGCCGAGCAGCGCGAATCGGTCTCGTACGCGGTCCTCACCCTCATGGAGCGCCTCTCCCCCAACGAACGGGCGGTGTACGTGCTGCGGGAGGCCTTCGACTACCCGCACCGGGAGATCGCCGACATCCTCGACATCACCGAGGCAGCCAGCCAGCAGATCTTCCACCGCGCCAAGAAGCACATCACGGACGGCAAGGCCCGCGCCGAGGTCGACGAGGCCGCCGCCCGGAGGATCATCGAGGAGTTCCTGGCGGCCGCCACCAGCGGCCAGATCGAGCCGCTCGTGCGCCTGCTCACCGAGGACGCCATCTCGATCGGCGACGGCGGCGGGAAGGTCCCGGCCCGTGCCAAGGCGTTCGAGGGCGCCGTCGCGGTCGCGAAGTTCCTGCGGGGCCTGTTCAAACCCGGGGAGGCCAAGCGCGCCATGGTCGGCGGCACGCCCGAGGTCTACGCCTGGACCGCCAACGGCGACCCCGCCGTCGTGGCCGTCGTGAACGGCCGGGTCGTCGGCGTCATGTGCCTGGAGGTCACCGCCGAGGGCATCGCCGCGTTCCGCAACCAGGTGAACCCCGACAAGCTCGAACGCGCGACCGCGCACTGGGCGGCCGCCGACCACGAGGAGCCCCTGTTCAACGTCTTCTGATCGCTATGTGAGGTGCTTCACATCGCGTTCCTGTCAGGGATCGGCGGGCCGCCCGGTTCAAGTGGCAAACACGCGCGACAGGAGCCAAGGAAATGCAGCACCGCATCATCGTCCTCGGAGCCGGGTACACCGGAGCCATCGCCGCCGGCCGCCTCGCCAAGCGGCTCCGCCGCGAGGATGTCGCCATCACCCTCGTCAACGCCGAGCCCGACTTCGTCGAACGCGTCCGCATGCACCAGCTGGCGGCCGGCCAGGACCTCAAGCCCCGGCCATTCAGCGAGATGCTCGCGGGCACCGGCGTCGATCTGAGGCTCGCGAAGGTCACCGACGTCGATGTCGACGCGATGACCGTCGCCGTCATCGACGCGAACGGCGCCGAAGAACTCGCCTACGACACGCTCGTCTACGCCCTCGGCAGCGGCTGGAACGCCCAAGGCGTCCCCGGGACCGCCGAGCACGCCTATGAGATCGCCGGCCGCCCCGGAGCACTCCGACTGCGCGAGCGCCTTGCCCGCCTCGACGCCGGGCAGACCGTGGTCGTCGTCGGTGGCGGCCTCACCGGCCTGGAGGCCGCGACCGAGATCGCCGAGGCCCGTCCGGACCTCGACGTCGCCCTCGCCGCCCGCGGCGAACTCGGCGACTGGCTCGCGCCTAAGGGCCGCGAGCACCTGCGGAAGGTCTTCGGCAAGCTCGGGATCACCGTGCACGAGCACGCCGCCGTCACCGGCGTCGAGGCCGACCGTGTCACCACCGCCGACGGCAAGGCCATCCCGGCGGCGGTCACCGTGTGGACCACCGGCTTCGCGGTTCACCCGATCGCGAAGGCGACCACCCTGGAGGTCACCGGCACCGGCCAGATCGTGGTCGACGGGACCATGCGCTCGGTCTCGCACCCGGACGTGTACGCCGTCGGCGACGCGGCCATGGCGATGGGCCCCGGGGACAAGCCGCTGCGAATGTCGTGCGCCTCGGGAACCCCGGCCGCGTGGCAGGCCGCCGACGCGATCGCGGCGCGCCTGACCGGCGGGAAGCTTCCGAACGCGCCGATCCGCTACTTCAACCAGTGCATCTCACTGGGCCGCAAGGAGGGCTTGATCCAGTACGTCACCGCCGATGACCGCGCCGTGCAGGCGGTTCTGACCGGACGGCTCGCCGCCGTCTACAAGGAGTTGGTCTGCAAGGGCGCCGCCTGGGGCGTCGCCAACCCGACGCTCGGGCTGCCGACCCGGCGCCGCCGCGTCACGCGGGAGAGGGCCACGGCGGGCTCGGCCGTCAAGGCGCCGGCGTAGAGCACGAAGCGAACCGGGCGCCCTCGATGTGAGGGCACTCGCTTCGGATCGGGGTTCTTCTCCCGAACATGTCCCCAGCCGCCGGATAGCGCAGCGTCGTTTCCGTCTCGGCGACAGGCTATGCGGCCCGGTCCGGTCCGGGAGAAGCGCGCGTTCCCTGAGCCATGGGGCGAGTTGCGCCGGGCGGAGCTCGGCGCTGCCACAGCCAGGCCATCCTGTCCCGCCGTACTGCGCCGAGGATCCGGCGTCAGGCGGCGGTACCGCGCCGTTGCTGCGCCGTTGCCGCGCCGCCATCGCGGCCGGGCAGGAACGCGACTCGAGTTCGACCTGGAGGCGCTGGCGGAACGGTTCGGGTCGGCGGCGCGGGTGATTCCGCGCGGGTCGCTGATCACCCTCCTGGAGAGCGGGCTGCCGGAGGGGACCGTACAGTTCGGCGCGCGACTCGCGGAACTGCGGGCAGACGAGGACGGCGTACGGGTGCGGACGCAGACAGGTCAGGAGTACAGCGGTGACTTCCTGGTCGGAGCCGACGGTGCGCACTCGCGGGTGCGTGCCCTCGTCGTGGGCGGTGGCAAGGCGGCCCTGGCCTCCACGGTCGCCTCGCGCAGCCTCGCGGTGTCCGGCCCGAGGACATTGACGCAGAGCGAGTACCTCATGCGCATGAATGGCGCCGCGCCGCCGGGTCTCGCCACTCGGGGGTTCGGTCGGCTGCTGCGCGCCCTCAGCAGCCGGATCTGCCGCCGGCGCCGACCTTTCCAACCAGGCGGCCATCATCTCGATCTGGTGGCCGACGTGGCCCGACATCCCCCATCATTACAGCTTGCAATCAAATGATCGCCGACAGTGGTGGCGGTGAAGGGGTGCATGCTGTGGTTACCGAGCGAAAGATCCCCGCGGAGTGGATGACGAGCTGGCCTCGTCCCGGCGAACCGATCGATGTGGACACGCAGGACCTGCCGCACCTCGACTGCGGTACCGAGTGGTGGCGGTTCGCCGCCGACCTGCGCGATGAGCGCGGGGAAGAGCTCCAGTTGATGGTCAACTTCCTGAGTCACCGGACCGCCAGGGCAGATGGCAGCCCGCTGGTCTCTCACGGGTTTTACTGGGCGCACAGCGCCGCGTGCGGTTCGACGTACCGGGCCGAGACCTGGCGTGATGCCGGCGCGGTGGAGCTGACCTGTATGGATACCGCCAGAGGCTGGGACCCGTGCCTGCACGAGGCGGTACAGGAGGCATGTTCGGGTGGGCGGCCGATCCCCCCTGACCGGCTGTTGCCCGGCCCGGTCCGAATCGCCGGTGATCGGCTGCGTCTGGATTTCGGCGGTGTCGCCGAACTGTCCAAAGAAGCCGAGGGCAGCTATCGGATCGTCCTGCGCGACGACCAGGAGAGCTGGCATCTGCGGTTGCGCGGCCTCAAGCCCGCCGTGCCGGAAGCGGTGCATCTGGGAGCACCGCTCGGAGTGGACGAGGGGCGCTACACCTATGTCGTGCCTCGCTTGGCGGTGAGTGCCACGCGGAGTCGGCAAGGGCGGCAGATCGCCGCGTTGTCCGGGGTGGCGATGTACCAGCACGCCTTCGGCGCCGCCGACTTCCCGCAGGCCGGCACCCGTACGCCGATCGACCACAGTCGGACGTGGGCCGGGGTGCATCTGGACAACGGGTGGGAGGTGTTGGCCTTCCAAGCCCGCACCGCGGATGTCGCGGGGGGCAGGGTGGCCGACCGGCCCGCGTCCGTGGTGCTCGTGGCGCCCGACGGCACTCGTCATGAGGCGTCGGCGCAGCTGACCGGGGCCGCGTCGTGGACCTCGACGACGACACTGAACGCCTATCCCACCGTCTGGCAGATCGAAGCACCCCAGGCGGGATTGTCACTGCGGGTCCACGCCCGCTTCCCCGAGCAGGAACGGCGCGCCGTCTTCGGCCTGGGCGCGCTGCTGGAAGCCGGCGCCACGGCCGAAGGAGCGCTGTACGGCCGGCCGGTCCGCGGCCGTGGCTGGCTGGAGGTCCTGCCGTTCAACCGCATCCTCAGCTTCGAGCGCCATATGGAGCGGTTGCGTGAGATCACCCACGCCGAGGTCGTGCGCCTGTATCCCGATGCTCCCGAACCTGTCGCGATGGCCGCGCTGGCCGGGCTGGACATCCGCTCCGAACCGCTCATCGACGTCGTCGCCGAGCCGTTGCACCGCTCGCTGGTACTGCCGGTCCGGCACATGACCGACGCCATGGGCAAGGGCTGGCGCAGCTACGCCGCGATCGCGGCGATGGAGATGCTGGGTGTCAGCAGTCAGCCGTATCGGGAACTGACGGCGCTGGCCGAACTGCTGCACACGGGCAGTCTCATCGTCGACGACGTGGAGGACAACGCCCCGATGCGCCGGGGTCGAGCGGCTGTTCACGCGGTGTTCGGCCCGGCTACCGCCATCAACACCGGGACACACGCCTACTTCGTATTCGACCAGATCGTCCGCGACCTGCTGCCCGATGACCCGCGACGACGGCTGCGCCTGTATCAGGCGTACCTGGACGGCCTGCGCCGCAACCACGCCGGCCAGGCGCTGGACATCCTCGGCCACCACGACGCCATGGACGCCGCCATTGACGCAGGGGACCCCACCACAGTGCTGCAGCGGGTGCGGACCACGCACCGTCTCAAAACCGGCGGAGTGGTCCGCGGTGTGGGCGAGTTCGGTGCGATTCTGGCCGGAGCGGATGGCGAGCGGTTCGCCGCGATCAGCGCCTATTACGAGGCCGTGGGGCTGGCCTACCAGATCAGCGATGACGTCGCGGACCTGCGCGGCGTGCTGACCTCTTCCACGGACGCCGACTCCCGAATCGCCAAGCTCGCCGGTGAGGACATCCGCGAGGCCAAGGTCACCCTGCCCCTGGCCCACGCCGTCACCCTGCTGCCCCAGCCTCGGCTACGGGAGATCTGGGACATCGTCCGCGCCGGCAACGCCGACCGGGCCGCCGCGGCCGACGTCGTCGAAACCCTGCAGCGCTGCGGCGCCATCGCGGCCTGCCTCGCCGAAGCCCGCCATGTGATCGATCAGACCTGGCAGCCGCTGCAGGATCTGCTGCCCGTCAACCATCACACTGTCATGATCCGCGCGCTCGGCATCTACGCCGCCCAGCGGCATCTCGACGAATGACCCCTCCCACCGGCCTGTTGGGCATGGTGCCTCTTTCGGCTACGCTACAAGTAGTCAGGAAGCCTTAGAAGGTTGGTTTATAAAGTGACCGAAGAACCTGCACGTGCGGCGCCGTTCCTGCCACAGCTCATCGGTCAGGCCTTCAACCTGATCCTCGACGAGCTCTACCACCACCTTGTCGAGGCCGGACACGAGGATCTGCGACCCACCCACTGCCTGAATGTGTTCCGGTTCATGGACTGCGACGGCACCCGGCCCACCACGCTGGCCCGCCGAGCCGGGATGACCCCTCAGGCGATGAGCGAGCTCGTGGGCTACCTGGAACAACGCGACTATGTGCGACGTGTCCCTGACCCGACCGACGGCCGGGGCCGTGTCGTCATCTACGCCGACCGGGGGACCCGCGCCGCCGAGATCAGCGCCGGGTACTTCGCGGACTTGGAGGCCCGCTGGGGTGCGATCGTCGGATCCGACCGCCTCCAGGACGTCAATTCCGCTCTCGCTCAGATCCTCGACGCCGCCCCAGCTCACGGCGCCCGCAAGTCGAGAGTCCCCGCACCATGAGCCGGCCATCCGGAGCGCTCGTCAACTACTGGGACCGGCAGGCGGCCACCTACGACAGAAGGTTGGCCGGGGTCGAACGCCGGTTCTTGGCGGACAGCCGCCGCTGGGTCTGCAGCCGGGCCCGCGGCGCCACTCTGGAGATCGCCATCGGCACCGGCGCCAACCTCCCCCACTACCCTGACGACGTCGACCTGACCGGCATCGACTGGAGTCCCGCCATGGTCCACGCCGCACACAGGCGGGCAGACCGGGTCCACCGGGCCGTCAGTCTCCACCAAGCCGATGCGACCGCGCTGCCCTTCCCCGCGGCGGCGTTCGACACCGTCGTCAGCACCTTCGCCCTGTGCTGCATCCCCGACGAACGTGCCGCTCTCGTTGAGGCGCTCCGCGTACTGCGGCCCGGGGGCCATCTACTGCTCGCCGACCACGTCGCGGCGTCCTTCTGGCCGCTGCGTGCACTCCAGCACGCCGTGGACCTGGTCAGCGTCCCCCTGCAGGGCGAGCACTACACCCGCCGCCCCGTCACCACCCTGCGTGGTCTCGGTGTCGTCATCGAGGAGACCGAGCGCCTGACCATGGGCGCGATCGAACGCGTCAACGCCCGTAAGCCCCACTGACCCGAGCGGACCCGCGGCCTCACGCCTCACCACGGCCGCGGGGCGCGGGCAGTCGTCGTGCCAGGAGACCGGGGAGCCACCAGTTGCGGGAGCCGAGAACGCGCATCAGTGCCGGGACCAGCGCCAGCCTGATGACGGTGGCGTCCAGGGTGATCGCGGTCGCGACGGCCAAGCCGAGTTGGGCCAGCTCGTGGCGGTGCGCGGTGAGCAACGCGGCGAAGGTGGTGACCATGACGGCGGCGGCGACGGTGATGGGGCGGGCGGTGTGGCGCAGGCCGTGGACGACGGCGGCGGTGTTGTCCCCGCTGTCGTGGTAGTGCTCGGCGATGCGGTGGATGAGGAACATCTCGTAATCGATCGACAGGCCGAACACCAACGTGAAGGCCAGCAGCGGGATCAGCGTGTTGACCTGGTGGCCGACCAGGTCAGGGATGTGGCGGGTGGCCAGCGTCAGCAGGCCGAACGCGGCGGTGACGGCGAGCAGGTTCATCACGACGGCTTTGATGGGCAGCAGGATGCTGCGGAAGGTCACCAGCAGGAAGGCCAGCGACCAGCCGAGCACCAGCGCGATCACCATGCCGAGCTGGGCGGTGCTCTCCTCGATCAGATCGGAGAAGATCGCATTGGGCCCGGTCACCAGGACACGCTGGCCGGGCGGAAGCAGGGCCGGAGCATATTGGCGGGATATCTGCCGCGCCAGCGCTGTGCTCGCCGGATCATCGATGTGCGTACGGATGACGACGAGGACGACGGTCAGGTCGCGGCCATTGTCGATGGGGGCCGCCGAGGCGACCCTCGGGTCCTCCCTGAGGGTGGCGATCAGCGCGCCGGTGTCGACGGGCGGGGCGTCGACGGGATGGGGCAGCACCACGGCCAATGAAGAGGAGATCTGGTCGGCCTCCATGTACGCCAGGCCGCGCCCGAAGTCGGTCTGGACGATCGAGGCACGGTCCAGGTCGACGCCCAGCCGTAGGCCGGTCACCGGTGCGGCAGCCGCCACCAGCACGCCGGTGCAGGCCAGCGTGTAGGCGATGGGGTGACGCATCAGGTGACGTGCCCAGCGGCTCCACCCGGTGCCGCCGTCCCCGTCGTGTTCCACGGCACGGTGTTCCACGGCACGGTGTTCCACGGCGTGATGTTCCATGGCGCCGCGGCGGATCCGCGTCCGGCGCTGCTCAGCCGTCGGACGCGGGCGCGGCCATCTCAGCCGCCCGCGCCCGAGCCACCGGTCGGCGGCCACCAGTACGGCCGGGAGCAACGTCAGGGTCGCCGCCGCGGCGACCACGGCCGCTGTGCTCACCGCGGCCGCCATGGTGCGGATCATCGATGTGCGCACCACGAGCAGCGCGACCGCCGTCAGCGCGACCGCCAGCGCGCACCAGCCCGCCGTCCGTCCGGCGGTGCTCGTCGCGATGCCCGCGGCTTGATGGCGATCGTGCCCGATGTCGCGGGCCTGGCGGTAGCGCAGCAGGATGAGCAGCGCGTAGTCCAGCCCGAGTCCCATCCCGACGGTGGCCACGACCGCCAGCATGAAGGTGTCCGTCTCCACCCCGAGCCGGCTCGCCACCGCCAGCGCTCCCAGGGCCGTCACCATCACGGTGCCGGCCATCGCCAGCACCACCAGAGCGGCTCCGGCTGTCGCCAGGCCGATCAACAGCGCCAGCAGCGCCACCGGAACCGCCACCAACTCGGCCCGCCGCAGGTCGGCCAGATCGGCTCGCTTGGCCTCCGCGAGCAGCGCGGTCTCACCCACGACGTGAACGTCGAGGCGAGAGCCGGATGCCGCGCGTGCGGCTCGCTGGGCGGCGGCGCGCAGCAGCGGCAGCGCCGCCTGACGCGCCCGCTGGTCCCCGTTCACGCCCACGAGCGCATAGGTACGCCGCCGATCCTGCCCGGGGACCGGAGGCAGGAGCTGCACCCCGCCCACCTGCGGCTGCGCTGACACGGCGCTTACGGCAGCCTGGAGCGCGCGCGAATACACCTCGTCATCGTCCTGCAGCATGGCGGAGGCGAAGACGAGCATCATCTGCTCGGAGCCCAGCCGTGGAAATCCTCGCTCCAGCAGGTGCGCCCCGGTCAGCGAGGATGATCCGTTCACCCGCACGGCCGGAGCACTGGCGCGCTGGAGCAGGCCGGGCACCATCAGGGCCGATCCGGCCAGCAACACCAGCCACGCGGCGAGCACCGCCCGGTGATGGCGTGCCGCCACCTCACCCAAGCGGCGCCAGACGGGACGGCGACCCGCGCCGGCGGACGCACGCGACGCAGGCGACGCCTGGTCGGTCGATGCTCGCGACGACAGAGGCATCCGGCCACCTCCCGTGAGAGATCCTCAAACTGTGTTACAAATAGCTGCCAAGCAATCACAGATAGTAGTCACATAATGGAGGACGAGATGATCCGCCGATCCCACTCCGGGCACCTGCGCCGACTCGCCATCGCCACCGTGACCGCCGGCCTCGCCGTACCGCTCCTGGCTTCCGCCGGGTCCGCCCAGGCCACGCGCACACCCGCCGCCCGCACCGGCACGCTCGGTGCACCAGACCCGGCGACGTTGATCTGTGCCATGCGCACCGCGCCCAAATTCCCCATCACCTTCACTCCGCCACTGCGTGACGCGGCGGCACAGCCGACCGAGGCGCGGGGCGTCATTCTCCTGGAGCGCTGCTCCTCACCCAACGGCAAAGCGGCCGACATCGCCTCCGGCAGGCTCGAGATCACCGGCAGCGCCACCGCCAGTTGCCGAAGCGCCACCAACGTGCGCGGAACCGGGACCGTCACCTGGCAGGACGCGCAGGGCAAGAGCGTGGGCACCTCCAAGCTCACCACCGAGTCGAGCCAGACCGCCGGCTCCAGCCCGACCGACAGCCTGCTGAGCGGCAGCGTCTCCTCCGGCCGTCTCAGCGGCCGACAGGTCGGCGCGATGGCCACCCCCACCACCGATCTTGGGCAGTGCACCTCCCCCTCGGGCCTTTCCGAGTTGAGCGGAGCCGGTCGGCTCTCCTTCACCTGACCGTTCAGGGCTCGATAGGAGGGGAGCCCACCCGTGTCCCCTGATGCCGGTGCTCGGAGTTCCGCGCACCGGCATCCGCGATCGGCGGCCACTGACCGAGGACGGAGACGGCCGCGGTCGTGAAGGGCCCAGTGATCAGGAGCCCGCTGCCGGCGCGGGCGCGCTCTCGCCGCTTCGGTGGACGCCGGCACGCAGCGGGTAGAGCAGGAAGCAGCCGAAGGCCACCGCCAGCACGGCCAGTGGCACCCCGCCCAGCATCAGCCGGACGCCCGTCACGACGGAATCGGGCTGGAGCGCCACGCCCGCGCGGTACCCGGACCTGGACAGCACGACGCTGATGATCACTGCCTGCAGGGACACCGCCCAGCGGACGATGAACCCGTTCATCCCGAAGTACATCCCCTCGCGGCGTGCGCCCGTCCTGCGCTCGTCGTCGTCGATCACCTCGGCGAGCAGGATCTCCAGCAGGACCAGCATGCCCGCGATCCCCACCCCGACCGCGGCCCCGGTGACGGCCGCGAGGGCGAGGTTCCCGATGAAGAGGAACGGCACGAGGGCCACGCCGTACACGATGATCGCGGCCAGGACGGCGCGGCGAGGACCGATCCGGGTGGTGACCCGGCTCCACACGTAGACCAGCGGGATCGCGGTGACGAACACCGCGCCCAGGATGACCGTGTTGGCGGAGTCCGGCTCGCCCAGGGCGTACTTCGTGAAGAACGGGATGCCCGCCTGAAGTAGGGCGAAGGTCAGTTGCAACAGGAAACTGCCCAGGACATACGTGACGAACGCCCGGTTGGTGAGGGTGTAGCGGATCGCAGCGAGGAACCCGAAGGTCTCGCGCTCCGTCCGGGCCCGCTCGACCGATCCGGTCAGCGAAAGCGCGAAGAAGGCCAGCGAGACGACGCCGAAGGACACGCCCATCGCGGCCCATCCGATGGTGCCGTAGAGCACGGGCGCGGCGGCGACTCCGAGGATCATGCCGACGATGGCGAACATCTGCCGCCACGACGCGGCGGCCGCCCGCTCGGCGATGGTGGTGAACATCTCCGGGAAGAGCGCCACGTAGTTCAGCACCACGACGACGAACAGCACGTCGTAGACGAGGACCGCGATCAGGAAGTACCAGAACCTGGCGGTTCCGCCATCCACCAGCGGGATCCAGATCATGGTGAACGCCGCGGCCAGCGGCACCATGCCGATCGCGATGTACGGCACGCGCCTGCCCCAGCGTGTACGCGTCCGGTCGGACACGTGCCCCGCGAGGGGGTTGAGCAGTGCGTTCACGATGCCGTGGACGACCATGGCGACGCCGATGAGCGCCGGATCGACACCGAGGTGGTCCACGTAGTAGAAGGTGGCGAAGGTCGCGAACGCCTGCGCGAGCAGGTTGACCGAGAGGTTGCCCGACCCGTACGCCAGCACGCCGCGGCGGCCGATCATCGGGCCCTCTGCAGGGCACGCAGGTCGGCCCAGCCGATGAGCGTGACGCCTTCCTCGGCGATCACACGGCGTACCTCCGGGTCGGTGAAGAGGCGCAGCTCCATGGCGCGTTTCGCGTGGTGCGGCATGATCTGCCGCAGCTCGGCCGTCTCCTCGAACGGATGGATGTAGATCTCGGTCACGCCCGGGCGCAGCGCCCGGATCAGCCCGATCATGTCGTCCCTGACGTTCTCGTACGTCTCCCCCTCGGCCTGCTCGAAGGGCAGCGTCCAGAGCCGGTCGAGGATCACCACCCCGGCCGCGTCCGCGGCCTCCGCCCGGGCCTGGACCACCGGCTCCAGCTCCTCGGGCAGGCCCATGCCGTCCAGGGTGCGGGGCAACCGGAACGGCAGGCCGTGTTCGGCGCACACCGTGAAGACGACGTCCAGGAAGTCCCTTCCGGTCGCCAGGCCGTACAGGCTGCCCATGTGGTTGTCGGCGTGCGAGGGGTCGAGGCCGAGGGTCACGGCCCTGCGGATCTGGTTGGTGATCTCGGCGCGGACCTCGTCCGGGTCGGCCCGCTCCTCGACTGTTCGGCAGTCGGCGGGGAAGTAGCCGGCCTCGTCCACCAGGGAGGACACCGCGCGGTCACGGGTCACCGGGCCCCAGCGGTATCCCTCCCACTCGCTCGTGAAGGTCAGGTGGACGCCCACGTCGTATCCGCCGGCGGCCGCCGTACGGACCGCGTCGGGAGCCCACGGGCACGGCGTCATGACGGTCGCCGAACTGATGGCGCGGGCGGCGAGCAGGGAGGTGATGCCCGTGTTCGCCGCCCGGCACATGCCGTAGTCGTCGGCGTTCACGATCAGCAGCCGGTCCTCCGGCCGGCCGCCGAGCCGTTGTGCGAGGTTCACGTGGTGTCCCCTTTCCTGGAGCCGCGCGGTTGGCCGGCCGGGTCGGTGTCGTACGGTCGCCCCGCACCGGTGGCGGCGGCGAAGGCGTGCTCTCTCGCGTGATGGCGGGCGAGCCAGGCCGCGCCGCGCAGGACGGCGTCCTCGGGCACGCCGCTCGGGATGATCGTGATCGGGAGCGGCGCGGCGTCTCTGGCGAGGTGGTGGCGGACGCGGCCGAGCAACAGGTCGGCGCTGGCGCCCACCCCGCCACCGAGCACGAACAGCTCCGGCTCGATGACCAGGGCGATGGAGGCCGCCACGTGAGCGATCCTGCGGGCGGTCGCGTCGACGACCGCGAGCGCCTTCTCGTCGCCGGCCCTGGCACGTACGAAGAGTTCGCGAGGCGACGGCGTGCCCCCGATGCCGGCCTCCCTGGCCTGTTCGGCGATGCGGCGGGCGCCGAGCACCTCGGTGCCGAGTTCGGTCGCGGGATGGGGCAGGAATCCCACCTCGCCCGCTCCCCCGGCGAACCCCCGGTGCAGGCGGCCACCGAGCACCACTCCGGCGCCGAGGCCGACACCGACGCCGAGCAGGACGAAGTCCCCGACGTCCGCGCAGGCGCCGAACCGTTGCTCGGCGATGGCGGCGAGGTTGACGTCGTTCTCCAGGATCAGGGGCACGGGCAGATCACGCTCGATCGCCTCGACCAGCCCCTTGCCGCCCTGTGGGAGCCCGTAGGCGCGGCGGATGGTGTGGCCGTCACGCCCCACGACCGCGGGAACGCCGATCACGGCCTGGCCGATGGCGCCCAGCTCGGTTCCGGCCCGCTCGGCGCACTCGGCGGCGAGGGCGGTCACCGCCGCCGCCGTCGCGGCGGCCTGCCGCCGGGGTGCCCGGGTCTCCGCCTGGGCGAGCACCTCCCCTACCGCGTCGACGACGGCGGCGCGGATCCGCAGGTGCCCGATGTCGACGCCGAGGCCGAGCGCGCAGCCGGGGTCGATCTGATAGAGGGTCGCGGCGGGCCCTCTGCGGGTGGTGTCTGTGCCCGCCTCCGTGACGACCTTCCGCGTGATGAGCTCGCGCAACGCCTGGGCGACGGTGGTCTTGGACAGGCCCGTGGCCCTCGTGATCTCCGGGCGGCCCATCGGCCCCTCACGGTCGATGACATCGAGCACGGCGCGCGCGTTGATCGACCGGAGCAGGCCCTGTGGCCCCGCCAGGTAGTCCGCGCCCATCGGTCACCTCTGGATTCCGACCCCAGTAGGTCGGAAACTTTCCTACTTGAGGTGAGCGCATTCTTATCCGATCGGAGGCCACGCGACAAGGGGCGCCCGGATCCGGGCGTAGCCATGACGGGTACCGGGGTCCCCGCAGCAAACGGCGAAACCAACGGATATGGGCCACCTCGGCGGAGTGAGGAAGGCAGGAAGCCGACGAGTTATCCGGTCCGACCTCCTGTCGATCCTCTTGGCTCACGAACGCGGCCCGGCCCCTCGACGGTCGGTCCGCCGACCGCGTGACGTCGAAAAGTGATCGTCATCGGCGTCGTGTTGCTCCGGTACCCGGCCGGGCTTCCGGGAGGAGGTTCATCGGCGATTCCGGGAGCCAGAGGCGGGAGCCGCCGTGCCGCAGCCGTACGAGGAAGGCCAGGACCCCAGCCAGCCCCGTGTTGAAGCCGGCCAAATCCAGCTCCCCGGTCTCGTCGGGAGGCACCAGGAGACCGTCCCGGAGAACGGTGCGCAGGTGGATGTTGACGGCCAGGTCCTCGGCCCAGTCGCGGTACCGCTCGTCCTGGCACGCGTCGGCGAGGTCGATCAGGAACTCGCCGTCGCCAGCCAGCCCGTGGCACTGGGAGATCCCGGCGTGCCAGCGAGAGCGGTGGATCGCGACGGCCGCCCGCGAGGCGGCCGCACGGAGCCGGTCATCGCCGGTCTGCCGCCACAGGCGCACCAGGAACGTGCCCACCCCGGAGGAGCCGCTGCACCAGTGGGTCATCAGCGGGCCATCCTCCCCCTCTCCGCTCGGCCAGTAGGCGGCTCCGCCTTTCACTTCGGCGACCGACAGGAGGGTGCCGGCCGCGCGGACGGCCAGGTCGAGGCAGCCGACGTCGCCGGTGGCCCGTGCCGCGGCCAGCAGGAACGCTCCTACTCCCGCGACGCCGTGCGCGAAGCCGTAGTGGGTGACACCGGCGAGCGCGGAGGCGAAGTCCCGCGCGATCGGCCACACGGTGAGCCCGTTCCGGTTCTCGGCCGCGGCGGTCAGCGCCCGCGCGGCCTGTCGGGCCCGGTCCAGGAATTCGTCCTCTTTCGTGACCTCCCAGAATCGGAGCTGGGTGAACCCGGCCCCGGCCACGCCGTGGCAGACGTCCGGGTTCGGCCAGTCGACCGGGACGCGCAGGGCGAGGTCGGCGGCGAGGCGGACGACGTCCTCGTCGCCCAGCGCCAGCCCGGCCTCCAGCAACGCCCAGGCGGTGCCCGAGCGGCCGAAGTGCAGTCCCGGCAGGGACCGCGGCTCGCGCGTCACATGTCGAGAGATCCAGCTCGCCACCGTCGCCACCGCGTCCCTCATGGCCGGGTCCTGCCGGGTCTCGTAGACGCGGGTGAGAACACCCAGAACTCCGGCGGCGCCGTACTGGATGTTCAACGGATCGCAGGTCTCGCCAAACCCGGGCGACTTCCAGAGTCTGTTGGGGTTGTCCGGCTCCATGGTGAGCAGCAGCCGCTCGGTCGCGTGGACGATCATCTGATCGACGTCCACCGGTCGCGCGGGCGGCGCGTCGTCGCGGTCGTCGGCGTGTGGTCGCTCGGGCCTGGCGAGGAACGCGCGTACGGACTCCAGGGACGGGCGTCGCGCCGGGTCCGGGTGCAGCAGCGGGACGATGATCCCGGCCATCCGCCGGGCGGCCGCATTACCGGCGGCGAAACGGCGCAGCCAGATGTCGATCCGCTCCTCATACGTCCGCGTCTGCGGCTCGTCGGGGGCGAGCAGCGGATCGACCCCGCTCACGAGGTAGAAGAGGGTGGCGCCCAGGCTGTAGAGGTCGGTCGCGGGCTGGGGTGTGCAGATCCGCGGTCCGTCGACCTGCTCCGGCGCCGCATACCCGGGCGTGTACGCCTGGGTGACCCGCTCCCCTGTCCCGGCGAGCGTCTCAAGGTCGATCAGGCGCAGGTCGCCGTCCTCGGTGACCATGATGTTGTTGGGGTTGAAGTCGCGGTGCACCAGCCCCTTGGCGTGTACCGACTCCACCAGCTCGACCAGGCCGCGAGCGATCCGCTCGGCGGTGTCCGACGAGGGACCCCATCCCGCGCCGTCGTCCGGCTCGATGTTCTCGGTCACCCACTGGCGTAGCGTGACGCCCTGAACCGCCTCCTGGACCAGGAACAGGTCACCCTGCTGTTCGAACAGCTCCACCAGACGTGTCGTCACTCCGGAGGTCTCGAACAGCTCCAGCGTCCGCGCCTCATGGCGGCGGGCGTCGCGGATGTCCTTCCCGGTCACGTCGGCCGCCGTGTGCGGGCGGGCCTGCTTGATGACGACGGTGCCCCCCGTGTGTTCGTCGGTGGCCCGGTAGACCCCGCCGCCGAAGGCGTGGCGGATGACCTCTCGCACCACGTACCTGCCGTTGAGGAGAACCTGTCGCGGGCCGGTGCCGTTCGCTCCGGGCTGCGGGCTCGACCGTTCTCGGGTGAACGGGTCCCGCGGCGCCCACGAGGGCGGGGAGAACCAGGCGTCCCGCCGATCCAGCCGCAGGCTCCCGTCAGGCGCGACCAGCATCGCCTCGTAGCTTCCGTCGTTGCCCAGCATCCGTACGCCGCCGAACACCCCGAACCGGTACTGCACCAGGCTCCCCGGGCGATAGGGCCGGTCGGACAGGATGCCAGGCCCCGGCAGCCCCTCGGTCGCCCGATGCAGGTCCTCGGCCAGAGCCCGCAGCCGGTCGTCGTCATCGTTCGGATAGACCGTGATGAACTTGCCGCCGGCACCCCGGTCACAGCGGTCCGACACGAGTCGGTGGACCTTGTCGAGGTTTCGGGCGAACTTGAACGGCGTGCGGTGGCGCACCAGGACATCGGCGCATCTGGCCAGCACCAGCGGTGCTGACAGCGGCGTCGCCGAGACGTGGAGCTTCCACCCTTGCACCCGGGAACGCCCGCCGGGCGGCTGCACGTAGCACCAGAAGTCTCCGAGCTCGACCTGCCAGTCGCGTGCTTCTCGGCGGTTCAGCACCGCCCGTGCACAGTCCACCAGGAGCGTCTCATCGCTGTCACGCCAAGCGTCGGACGACTCATCCGGGCCCCTGACCTCGATGTCCATGATCTGCTCTCCGCTCCCGACTTCCTGTGCTTCCTGCGCGCGACCCGGTGCTCCGGGAGCCGCCTGACTGCCCCAGGGTCGTCGTCACCGAGCCGGGTCGCCTCAGGGCATCCCCTGACCCCGGCCCCCAAGGTTTCGCGTGTCCACGCGAGCGGCGTTCCGCGTTCGCGGCCGGAAATCGCCGACGCGAACGGCAAATCGTCGGGGGGCGGGTACGGGTGACGCCCTGAGGAGAATCCCCGCCGGCGACGCGACCATGGGTCCGAGTCGAGGAGCGCGGGGCGGCACGGCGCCGCCCGGATCACGGAGAAGACGACGGTTGGGGGGCGAACGATGCCGACGCAGGCGGCCGATCCCCGCCCGGCGCTCGCGCGCCTGGCGCCGGCCCAGACGGCGGTCGTCTCGGTGGCGACGGTCACCGCCGCGGGGGTCCGGCTGTCGCTTCCTGCCGCCATCGCGCACGTCGTCGACCAGGTGGCCACTGTTCCCCGCTCCTACGGGCTCGCCCTCGCTGTGCTGGCTCTGCTGGGGGTCCGGTTGCTGACCGAGGTCGCCGGCGCGCTGGCCCAGCTCGTGGTGACCACCCGTGTCACCGCGGCCCTGCGGGAGCGGATGACCCGGCATGTCTTCACGCTGGGAGTTCCCGGCACGCGTCACCTCCTCACCGGAGACCTGGTGGCCCGCTTGACCGGGGACGCCGCGGCCGCCGGCTCGCTGGTCTCCACACGGGTCGACGCCGCGGTGGCCGCGGTGACCTCCCTCGGCGGGCTGGCCGGCCTCTGGCTGGTCGACTGGCGACTCGGAGCGGCCTTCGCCTGCATGGTGGTCCCCGTCCTGCTTCTGCTCCGGCTGCTCATGCGGCGGGTCACCACGAGTTACGGCGAGTACCTCGAACGTCAGGCGGACATCGCGGCACGCCTCACCGACGCGCTGTCCGGCAGCAGGACGATCCGGGCCTCGGGCACCGCCGAGCGGGAGATCCGCCGCGTTCTCGCGGCGCTGCCCGAACTCACCCGGGCAGGGATGGCAACGTGGGAAGCCCAGCGCAGGACCTCCTGGCAGGTCGATCTGGCGTTGGCCGGGCTCCGGGTCGTCGTCCTCATCGTGGCCGGCCTCGGAGTGGCGGACGGGCGCGTCTCACCCGGTGAGTTCCTCGAAATCGGTCTCTACCTGTCCTACGCCCTCGGTTTTCTCGACGGGGTCGACACCCTGGTGTATCTGGCCGATGCCCGCGCGAACGCCGATCGGGTCTTCGACGTACTGGCCGAACGGCCTCGACCGCGGCCACGGCACATCGTGGCCGCGGGGGCCGAAGGCCTTCCACCGGGACCGGGCGCGCTGTCCTTCCGGCAGGTCTCCGTGCGGCTCGGCGACCGGGTCGTACTGGACGCGGTCGACCTCGACATCCCGGCCGGTACGGGGGTCGCCCTGGTGGGGCGGTCCGGGGCGGGCAAGACGACGCTCGCCATGCTCGCCGGCCGGCTCGTCGATCCCGATGACGGTGAGGTCCTCCTCGACGGCGTCCGTGTCGATGCGATCGAGGGGCCGGCCCTGCGCCGCGAGGTCGCCTACGCGTTCGATCGTCCCGTACTTCTCGGGCGGACCGTTCGCGACGCCCTTACCTACGGGCGGGTGGACGCGAGCGACGAGGAGATCGAGAAGGCGATCACGGTCGCCAGGGCCGAGGGTTTCGTCCGCTTGCTGCCGGACGGTGTCGACACCCCGCTCGCGGCCACGCACCTGTCCGGCGGAGAACTGCAGCGTCTCGGCCTGGCCCGCGCGGTGGCGCACGGAGGGAGGGTCCTCGTGCTCGACGACGCCACATCGAGTCTCGACACGGTCACCGAGGCCCAGGTCACCCGGGCTCTCACCGATGGACTGGCCGGCCGTACCCGGCTCGTGGTCGCCCACCGTGCGGCCACCGCCGCTCGCGCCGACCTGGTCGCCTGGCTGGACGGCGGCCGGATCCGGGCGATCGGTCCCCACGCGCGCCTGTGGGCGAGCGAGCCGGACTACCGGGCGGTGTTCGCCGCTGTGTCACGACCGGACGAGGAGTGCGTATGAGTGGCACGGCGGCCCCCCGCCTGAGCCGCCCCGCCCATGTCCTGTTGCTCCACGAGCTGCGGCAGCGCCGAGGAGCCCTGGGACGCATCCTGGTCTGGTCGCTCGCCGAGTCGGTGCCGTCGTTGCTGTCCGGGCTCGCGGTGTCCGCTGCTCTGGAGCGCTTCCTCGCCCGTGACGTCACGGGCGGGATCGTGATCCTCACGCTTCTGCTGACGACGACGGCGGCGGGGGCGGTCGCCACCAATCGGATGTTCCCCTGGCTCGCGGCGGTCGTCGAGCCGGTACGCGACGCGTTCGTCACCGCTGTGGTCAGGGGCGCCGTCGAAGCGTCGGCCCGCTCGACCACGAGGCCGGACACCGCCCGCGTCGCCCAGCTCACCGGGCAGGTGCAGACCGTACGGAACATCCTGTTCGCCCTGCTGCGTGCGGCGCGGCAGCTCGTCTTCTCCTCCGTAGCGGCGCTCGTAGGGCTCGCGCTGATCGCCCCCGTGGCCGCGCTGGTCAGCGGCGCGCTGATCGGCGTCTCCTTGGCCCTGTTCGCGCTGCTACTGCCGCGCCTGGTCGCGCGGCAGAAGGCGGCGCTCCTCGCCCGAGAGGAGGTCGCACGGCGGGCGGGGGACGCTTTCCGCGGCCTCCGCGACGCGATCGCCTGCGCCGCGGAGGAGCGGGCGGTCCAGGAGGTGGGGCAGGCGGTCCGGGCCGAGGCGGCGCTCACCCGCGCGCTGGCCTGGAGCACCGCCGTGCGAAGCCTGCTCGTCTTCGTCGGGGGGCAGCTTCCCGTGGTCGTCCTTCTGGCCGCGGTTCCCTGGCTCCTGCGCGAGCATCACCTCACCGTCTCCGAGGCGGTCGGCGCGGCCACCTATCTGCTGGTCCGCCTGGAGCCGGCCCTGCGCGGCCTGGTCGGCACGATGGGGAGCTGGGGTGTCGAACTGGTGGTCAACCTCGACAGGCTCGGGGAAGGATTCGCCGAGCCCGGCCCTCCTGTCGAGGAGGCCACGTCCCTGCCGACCCGATACGACCTGAACATCCGCGACCTCACGTTCGCGTACGGTCTCCACGCGGCGCCGATCTTCCAGGGCCTTGACCTCGTCGTCCCCGAAGGGGAGCACATCGTCGTCGCCGGGCCCAGCGGGATCGGGAAGTCGACCCTCGCGAACCTCCTCACCGGCCTGATGACCCCCCAGCGCGGGGCGATCACGCTGGGCGGTGCCGACGTCCGGCGGGTCCGCGCGGGCGAGCCGCACCACGCGCCGGCCCTCATCCCGCAGGAGGCGTACGTCTTCGCGGGAACCCTGCGCGACAACCTGACCTACCTCGCCCCAAACGCGACCGACCACGACGTGGGCCGGGCCGCAGCGGTCGTGGGCCTGGAACACGTCGTCGAGCGCCTCGGGGGGCTCGACGCACGAGTGGGTGCCGGAGGCCCCGACCTGTCCACGGGGGAGAAGCAGCTCATCGCCCTCACCCGTGTCTACCTGTCGCCGAGCAGGGTCGTCATCCTCGACGAGGCCACCTCCGGCCTCGACCCGGCGGCGGAGGCCCGCGCGGAGCGGGCGTTCGCCGACCGCGGGGGAACCCTCGTTGTCGTCGCGCACCGCATCAGCTCCGCCCGCCGGGCCGACCGCGTCGTCCTGCTCGACGGGTACGGCGTGCGCGTGGGCACACACGATCGGCTGTTGCGGACCTCCGGCCTCTACGCCGATCTGGTCGGTCACTGGGAGGAGGAGCCCCGATCCGCCCCACAACCGGGCCGCGTATGAGCATCACGCGCCGGGCGGCCTGCCGGCGGTCACCAGCTCGATCCGGCGGGCCGCGCGAAAGCCTCCCGGCACATGCCGTGCCGGGACGACTCCGCTCACGGAGAGGAGGTGAACGAATATGACCATCGACATCAACGCGCTGCAGGTCCTGCCGGAGACGACGGCCGGACACAGCAGGGCGATCTGCGAGTGGACCTGCGAGAAGTACGGTACGTGCCGTCGTACCACCGCTGGCACCGGGACCGTTTAGTAGGCGCACGGGGTGTGATCGCGGGCGCCTCCGCCCTCGATCACATCGATGTGACAGTGGATTCGGCCGCCGTCCCCGGCGTACAGGTCAGGGGCGGTGAGCCGGCCACGCCGTAGCCGCCGACCAGCCGTGTCGCCACCCCGCCCGGGCTGAACACCCGGGCCTTTTCCTTGCCGGGAATCACACCGGCTTTCCTGTGAACGGGCCCTGATCCGAAGCGGGTCCCCGAGCCGTCGCCGGGCCGCCCGCGTAACGCGATCGAACGGACGGCGCGCACCGTCGCCCTCGCCGCATCGCGTGCGCGGGAGCCCTTGTAAGTCACCTGTAAGTGATCAGCAAGCGCTCATGATCGAATCTTCCTTGATCGAAGCGAGGGCTAGGGTGACGACCACTTTCGACGGCACGATTGTTCATGCGGGTGCCGGTCCGTCGGATCGACGCGCCCGGCGTGGCGAGGGCACAGCTCCCCGCCGGGTACGCGCCGACCACCACGACACCACGTGCCGACCCGAGGCTCTTCTCCCCCCGGTGACCAGGTGGGCGTGGGAGTGAGTGACCTGCCGACAGACCGGCTCCTTGAGCGCGATTCCGAAATATCCGCGCTTTCCGCCGGTGTCGAGGGAGCCGGAGCGGGGATCGGCTCCTTCTTCGTCGTGATCGGACCCTCGGGCATCGGAAAGACACGGTTGCTCGGCGGAGCCAGGAGGATGGCCTCCGAGGGCGGCCTTCGCGTCCTCGCGGCCAACGGCTCCCCCTTCGAGCGCGAGTACGCGTTCGGGCTGGTACGCCAGTTGTTCGAGGGCGTGCTCATGAGGGCCGACGACGCCGAGCGCGAGCAGCTGTTGTCGGGTGCGACCGCGGAGGTTCGGCACCTCTTCGGACTCGCTTTCGGCCTCACTGCGGGCGAAGGTGCTCACAGTAGCGAGATGAACCTCTTCCATGGCCTCTTCTGGCTCACCGTGAACATCTGCCGGCGGAGTCCGGTGCTGCTCGCGGTGGACGATCTGCACTGGGCGGACGACGCCTCGCTCCGCTTCCTGGCGTACCTGCAGCGACGGCTGCGGGACGTCAGGCTCATGGTGGTGGCGGCGACACGGCCGTCGGATCCCGCTGCCGCCGAAGCCCTGCTCGACGTCGTTCTCACCTATCCCGAATGCCGGATGTTGCAGCCGCGGCCGTTGAGCGAGGCTGCCGTCGGCATCGTGCTGGGAGAGATCCTCGGCGAGACTCCTGGTCCTGAGGTGGTGTCGGCCTATCACGCAGCCACCGGAGGAAACCCACTACTGCTGGTGGAGACCGTACGAGCGCTCGGCGTACGACGCGCCGGCCCGGCGGGGATGGACGACGCCCGGATCAGTGAGATCGGCACCAGGGCGGTCGGCAGGCACGTCTCCGTCGAGTTGGGGCGGCTGTCTCCGGCGGCCCGGCGAACGGCCGAGATGGTGACCGTCCTCGGCCGTCACGCCGACGTCGGCCACATCGCCGCTCTCACCGGGCTCGATTACGCGACCGTACAGTCGGCGGTGCACGAACTGGAGGACGCGCACATTCTCAGCACAGAGAGCGAGGACGCGTCCGTCGGGTTCGTGCACCCCGTGGTCCGCTCGGCCGTCTATGAGCGGCTGGATCCCGCCGACCGCGTCCGGTGCCATCTGGCCGCGGCGGCCCTGCTGACGCGCGAAGGCCGCCGGCTGGACGAGGCCGCCGGTCATCTTCTGGCGCTTCCGAGTCCGGAACCCGAGCATGTGGCGGTGCTGAGGCAGGCGGCCAAGCAGGCGCTGGAACGGGGGACACCCGAGTCGGCGCACGTTTACCTGGCGCACGCGCTCACGGGGAGCATGGGGCAGCGGGAGAGGCTGGACCTGCTCAGGGAGGCCATCACGGCCGCCCTCCTCGTGGACGGCGAGGCGGCACTCGGTCACCTGGACGTCGCCCTACGGCTGACCCACGATCCGGTCGAGACAGGAGAACTGCTGTGTCTCAGCGGGCTCACCAAGTCGTTGGTGGGCCGGAGCACCACGATGATCGCCCAGATGGTCGAGGCCATCACGCGCCTCCCCGACGACGCGGACGACCTGCGGCGGGGGCTCGAAGCGGCGTTGCTGGACGCCCCGCTGGCCGCCGTCGGCGCCGAGAGCGTGTTGCGGCGTATCCCGGAGTTGGTCCGGCTTCCTCGTTCGGACACGTTGAACGCGGCGCTCCTTGAGTGCATGATCGCGGGCAACGAATGCTACGCCGGGGATCCCCGTGGAGCCGCCCGCGCCCAGGCCGCGCTGAGGCATCCACAGATGCTGGAAGCGGCGGCCAAAGGGGCCACCGCCGGCCTGCTCGGTCACTTCACCCTGATGGTCGGCGACCCCGACAGGGGCATCGACGCCTACGGTCTCCTGATCGCGGAGGTCCGCAGGCGGGGGTCGAGCATCGCCCTCGGGACGTCGCTGACGTGCCGGGCGATGGGCTGGCTGCGGAAGGGAGAGCTGGCCGAAGCCGAGAACGACCTTCGCGAGGTGATCCAGATACGCCGGATCTCTCCGGTAGGCACCGTGCTCACGATGGCGCAGGGACTCCTCGCCGAGGTCCTCGTCGAGCAGGGGCGGATCGATGAGGCCTCGGAGATCCTGCAGGAGGCCGACCTTCCCGCGCAGCTGCCGCAGAACGGAATCTTCTACACCTGTCTGCACGCCCGGGCCCGGATCCTGGCCACCGGGGGTTTCCATGACCGGGCCCTGGACGCCGCGCTGGCCGCCGGTAGCAGGTTCGCAGGACATAACGGCATAAATCCCGCGATCGTGGCGTGGCGTTCGCAGGCCGCCCTGTGCCTGCACGCGCTGGGCGAGCCGGACAGGGCACGCGCGTACGCGGACGAGGAGATCGAACTCGCCGAACGCTGGGGGGCGCCGGACACGATCGGCCGGGCGCTGCGAGTGGCCGGGCTGGTCGGCCCCCCGTCCACCATGCCGAAGCTGCTGGAACGCAGCGTCGAGGTCCTACGCCGGTCTCCCGCCCGCCTCGAGCTGGCGCACGCCCTGGTGGATCTCGGGGCGTGCGAGCGACGCAACGGCCACCTCTCGGTGGCTCGGGCCCTTCTCTACGAGGGCATGGAAATCGCCCAGCGCTGCCACGCCGTCCCTCTCGCGAAGTCCGCGCGGAGCGAGCTCGCCGCCACCGGAGCCCGTCCCAGGCGTTCGTATCTCACCGGCCCGGAATCGCTCACCCCCAGCGAGGCGAGGGTCGTCGGTCTGGCCGCCGATGGGCTGACGAACAGTCAGATCGCCCAACGCCTCTACATCACGGTCAAGACCGTGGAGGTCCACCTCTCGAACGCGTACCAGAAGCTGGGGATCCGGCGTCGTCACCAACTCCGCGACGCGCTGCCCGCTCAGGTGTGAGCCGCGCGAACCGGTGACGCGTTACGCGAAGTCGGCGTCAGAGTCCAGGGGTGGTCCCGGTCGGTGCCACGCGATCCGCGGCCGTCGGGCACAGGACGTCGAGGTAGTGCTGGTTGTACATGACACCGAGGACGTTGCCGAAGGGGTCGACCACGGAGGCGGTGACGAAGCCGGGACCGCGCTCGATCGGCTTCTCGTGTGCCGTGGCGCCCAGGGACAGCAGCCGCTCGAAGGCGGTCTCGACGTCGTCCACGTGCCAGTACGTCACCGCGCCGCCGGCCGTACCCGGGCGGGGGTGGGGCGCGAAGCGGCTGTCGATGACGCCGAGCTCGTGCTGGTAGTCGCCGACGCGGAACTCGACGTAGGCGGGCGTCCCGTCGATCGGGCGCGTGAAGTACGGCTCGACGCCGAGCACTTCGCCGTACCAGCGGGCGGCGGCGGTGACGTCGTCGGCGAAGAAGCTGACAGTGGTGAGGCCTCGCAGCATCGGGGGTTCCTTCCTCAGTTGGTGACACCACCCATCCTCCGATCTGAAGTGCTCATCTTCTGAGCACTTTGTTGGAGAATCTGGGACCATGCGCGCTGACCGTCTCGTAGCCGTCCTGCTGCTGATGCAGGCCCGTGGCCGGGTGACCGCCGCCGAACTGGCCACCGAGCTCGAGGTGTCCGTCGCCACCGCCCGCCGGGATCTGGAGGCGCTGTCGGCGGCGGGCGTCCCGGTCTACCCGCAGCCCGGACGCGGCGGCGGCTGGTCCCTCGTCGGCGGTGCCCGCACCGACCTCAGCGGGCTGACGGCGACCGAGGCACAGGCACTGTTCCTGCTCGTCGGACCCGCCACGGCCGTCTCCTCCGAGGCCAAGGCGGCGCTCCGCAAGCTGGTACGAGCCCTGCCTCGGACCTTCCGGGCCGACGCCGAGGCCGCCGCCGACGCCACGGTGATCGACCCCACCCGCTGGGGCGAACGCGACCGCTCCCGGCCCGCGACGGTCGACCTGCTGCAGACCGCCGTGATCCGCCGACGCAAGGTCCGCCTGACCTACGCCGGTCGTACCCGGGAACGGACAGAACGGCTGGTCGACCCGTGGGGCCTGATCGACAAGGACGACGTCTGGTACCTCCTCGCCGGAACCGACCGGGGACGGCGTACCTTCCGCGTCGACCGGATCGTCCAGGCCGAGCCGACCGACCAGCCCGCCGAACGCCCCGACAACTTCACCCTCGCCACCGCCTGGCGGGAGATCGTCGAGGAGATCGAGGGGCAGCGCTCCCGCACCTGGGCGACCGTACTCGTCGAGGAGCGGTTCGTGCCGATCCTGCGCGACCAGTTCGGACGGCACTGCCACACCGACGGCGAACCCGACCAGGGGCGCGCCCGGGTCCGCCTCGCCGCCCCGACTCCCCTGGACATCGCCCGCCACCTCGCCGGCTGGGGCACGATGATCGAGGTCATCGAACCGCGCTCGGTCCAGAACGAGCTCGCCCGCATCGGCGCCGAACTCGCCGGTCGCTACACCGGCGAGCACTGAAACGGAGCACACGAGGGGTTCTCGGTCCGGCCGGGACCTCCGGCGGGACGAGCCGTACACGGTTCCGGGGACGGCGACCCGTCCTGGCGGCCGCTGGTGGCAGGCGGACGTCGCGCCTGCCCGCCGTCGGCATGCCGCCGAGCTGTGCCCACTCGCTTCGGTCCGATGCCACGGTTCGGGCCACGCCGATTTCCGGACGAACACAAGAGGCGTTCCTCCTGCGTTCACCCCTACACAGGTCACTCCACAGAGGGACTTTAGCTCCGGTATCCCGGCCATTCGGCCCCTGAAATCGCCCAGGATGGAGATCGTAATCTGCGATCATGACTGACGCTCGGGCACTTACTCCCCGCGAAGCGTTCGAGGTGCTGCTGGCAGGCAACCAACGGTTCGTCTCCGGCACCCCTCAGCATCCGAACCAGAACGCCATGCGCCGCGCTGAGATCGCACCGGTCCAGCACCCGTTCGCCGTGCTCTTCGGGTGCTCCGACTCCCGGCTGGCCGCCGAGATCATCTTCGATCGTGGTCTCGGCGACATGTTCGTCGTACGCACGGCCGGCCACGTCATGGGCCCGGAGGTGCTGGGCAGCATCGAGTACGGCGTGAGTGCGCTGGACTGCCGCCTGGTCGTGGTTCTCGGCCACGACTCCTGCGGTGCCGTCGCGGCCACGTGTGCCGTGCTCGAACAGGGCTCGACCCCGGCCGGTTACGTACGCGACGTCGTGGAACGGGTGACGCCCAGCGTGCTGGCGGCCCGCGCCGCCGGGCTCGCCCGGCCCGGCGAGATCGTGGAGGAGCACACACGGCACACGATGGACCTGCTGTTGGATCGGTCCCGGGTCCTGGCGGAGCGGGTCTCCGCCGGCCAGGTCGCCGTGGTGGCCCTGTCCTACCGCCTGGCCGACGGCCGGGCGCGGACGCTCGCCGGCCGCGGCCTCGCTGTCCCTCCCGGATCGTTGAGGGAGCCCCGTCTCACCGTCGATGAGCGTCGAAGCGCTCCGTAAGTCCACCCCATCTCCGGGCTTCGACCAGTTCGATCCCTGGCTGACCCCGAACAGCGCCTCATGCCGGTAGGTGGCGGCGATGATCTCTGGTAGGCCTTCGTCAGCAGGCTCTCAGGCCGTCGCGAGTACGGATGTGTCCTGGCGGGGGATCCTGACACCCTTCACGAGCAGCCACAGAAGCATCGCGATCTCCGCGATTCCCGCCGGCGCGACGAGGAACGGGTCCAGCGCCGCACCGAGATCCGGTGCCAGAAACAGCGTGAACGTGTCCAGGAGGTAGCCCACACACCCGATGACGAGCAGGACACCCAGCACGCGGGGGAACATTCCCGACCTGTGGACGAGATACCCCAGCGGCAGGAGCCACAGGGCGAAGAAGATCTGCGCGATGAGGTAGCCGTAGTGCTGGAGGTCGAGCATGAGCAACACGAGCGCGTCTGACCCGCGCGCCCCGAGGGCGCCGACATAGGAGGTGTCGGTGGCGACGAGCAGCGCCGCGAGCTGGTGAACCATGTTGAGGCAGATGATGGCGACGGCGACCGCCACGAAGATCACCATCGCGCGTGCGGCGTTCCTGTTCACGTGCTTGAGGAGCACGTACAGCGTCATGGCCGTGAAAAGGAAGAACGCGGCTTGCACGAGGTCGGCGACGAAGCCGGCACGGACCAGGTCCGCGTGGGCCACGACGTTCCGCGCCGTGCCGGTGGCGTCCCCGGGGCGGTAGACCTCGCCGCGGGAGAAGAAGTGGGCGAAGCCGCCCAGGATCGCGACGATCAGGTAGAACAGTCCAGCGGTTCTGGCGAGATGGTGAGGCGCGCGCATGGTTCCTCCCTGTTTTTGGGCATTTTTGGGGTTTTTTGGCGTGCTGAACGGAGGCCGCGGGGTGGTGTCCCACGCGTCCCGGTGTGGTGATGTGGCGACTACTCTTCGGTGTCGGGGTACTGGAACACGTCGTCGAGCGGCACCGTGAACACCCGGGCGATCTGGAAGGCCATCTCGAGCGACGGTGAGTAGCGGCCCTGCTCGATGGCGATGACGGTCTGGCGGGTCACGCCGATGCGGTCGGCCAGCTCCGCCTGCGTCATCTCGCCATGGGCGAATCGCAGGGCTCGGATCGAGTTGGTGACTTTGGTGGGCTTGGCCATGGTCAGAAGCCTCGGCGGTACGCGACGATCTTGACGATCGAAGAGGTGAATGCGGACACGACGAACGCCAGGTAGAGCGAATTGGCGATCCAGAAGTGCTCGGCCTCCACCATCGCGAGGCCGAGCGGGACCAGCGCGCAGACGCTGACGACGTAGAACCCTATGTGCTGCCCGAGCCGGTTGATCTCCTTGTCGCGTTCGTCTTCCTTGTCGGCGTCCCTGGGCGAGGCGATCGTGGCCACGACGCTCGCGACGATGTTCAGGACCACCGCGACGCCGATGGCCGTGAGCATCGGCCGTATGTAGGCGATTTTCGTGACGTCTGCCCCGGGAACCTGCCCGAGGACGGTCGCGAAGTAGACCACCGACACGACGAGCGCGGACACGGCGTAGATCCACGAGCGCTTCTCTCCGAATGACATGCCCGCTCTCCCATGTATAAAAAACTTGACATCACGAAAGTAAAGCAACGGCGACATGATGTCTAGTATTTTTGACTCCACCATCGACGATGGATCGGGGAGGCGTCGCGCCCATGCCGGCCGGAAACAGGTCGCGTCCGGCGTCGATGCCGGTGCGTGCCGCGATCGCCTCGTGGCGTCGTCGCTCTTGGAGTGACCCTACCAGCTAGTGCGCGCCACGCATGAAGTGCGCGGCGCGCACATTGTGGGTAGAGTGCGACGAGACGCCTGGCACTCGCGCCTGGAGAGTGCCAACCATCCGGCGTGTGCCGGGACGGCGAGGTCCGCCGGCATGCCTGTCGGCGAACCGTCCGTCGCGGGCGCCGTCCCGGACAGCCCCCTATCAAGAGCAGGAGCAGTAGATGGCTTCGAAGATGATTGCGTTCGACGAGGACGCCCGGCGCGGCCTCGAGCGCGGTATGAACCAGCTGGCCGACGCCGTGAAGGTGACCCTGGGCCCCAAGGGCCGCAACGTCGTGCTGGAGAAGAAGTGGGGCGCCCCCACGATCACCAACGACGGTGTCTCCATCGCCAAGGAGATCGAGCTCGAGGACCCGTGGGAGAAGATCGGGGCCGAGCTCGTCAAGGAAGTCGCCAAGAAGACCGACGACGTCGCGGGTGACGGCACCACCACCGCCACCGTGCTCGCCCAGGCTCTGGTACGCGAGGGCCTGCGCAACGTCGCCGCCGGCGCCAACCCGATGTCCCTGAAGAAGGGCATCGAGGCCGCCGTCGAGCGCGTCAGCGAGGAGCTCTCCAAGCTGGCCAAGGATGTGGAGACCAAGGAGCAGATCGCCTCCACCGCCTCCATTTCCGCCGCCGACGCCGAGATCGGCTCGCTCATCGCCGAGGCCATGGACAAGGTCGGCAAGGAAGGCGTCATCACCGTCGAGGAGAGCAACACCTTCGGCCTGGAGCTTGAGCTCACCGAGGGTATGCGCTTCGACAAGGGGTACATCGCCCCGCTGTTCATCACCGACTCCGACCGGCTCGAAGCGGTCCTGGACGACCCGTACGTGCTGATCGTGAGCGGCAAGGTCTCCGCCAACAGGGACGTGCTGCCACTGCTCGACAAGGTGGTCCAGTCGGGCAAGCCGTTGGCCATCATCGCCGAGGACGTCGAGGGCGAGGCCCTGGCCACCCTGATCGTCAACAAGATGAAGGGCGTCTTCCGGTCGGTGGCGGTCAAGGCCCCGGGCTTCGGCGACCGCCGCAAGGCCATGCTGGGCGACATCGCCACCCTCACCGGTGGTCAGGTCATCAGCGAGGAGGTCGGCCTCAAGCTCGAGTCCGCGACCCTCGACCTGCTGGGCAAGGCCCGCAAGGTTGTGGTGACCAAGGACGAGACCACCATCGTCGACGGTGCCGGTGACGCCGAGCAGATCGCCGGCCGGGTGAACCAGATCCGCGCCGAGATCGAGAACACCGACTCCGACTACGACCGCGAGAAGCTCCAGGAGCGCCTCGCCAAGCTGGCCGGCGGCGTCGCCGTCATCAAGGCCGGCGCGGCGACCGAGGTCGAGCTCAAGGAGCGCAAGCACCGCATCGAGGACGCCGTTCGCAACGCGAAGGCGGCCGTCGAGGAGGGCATCGTCCCCGGCGGTGGTGTGGCCCTGCTGCAGGCCGGCGCCAAGGCGTTCGACAAGCTCGAGCTGGGCGGCGACGAGGCCACCGGTGCCGCGATCGTGCGCAGGGCTCTTGAGGAGCCGCTGAAGCAGATCGCCGTCAACGCCGGTCTTGAGGGCGGCGTCGTGGTGGAGAAGGTGCGCAACCTCACCCCGGGTGAGGGCCTCAACGCCGCCTCCGGCGAGTACGTCAACATGTTCGAGTCGGGCATCATCGACCCGGCCAAGGTGACGCGCTCCGCGCTGCAGAACGCCGCCTCCATCGCGGCCCTGTTCCTCACCACCGAGGCCGTCATCGCCGAGAAGCCCGAGAAGACCCCGTCCGCTCCCGCCATGCCCGGCGGCGGCGACATGGACTTCTAGATCGGGTCACCCGGGGCGGTCGCACCCCGGGCCGGGGAGGACCGCCCCTCCCCGGCTCACCGGCGCTACGGTGGAGATCGCGTACGGCCCGGCCGCCCCTTTCCATGCGAGGTGGAAGTTGAAACTCGGCCTGCACTACTGGAACTACTCGACACCGGCCGATCCCACGCTGATCGCGCCGACGCTGGCGGACACGGTGAGGATCGCAGAGCAGGCGGGGATCTCGTCCTTCACTGTGATGGACCACTACTTCCAGATGAGGACACGCACCTCCACCGCCGACGAACCGATGCTGGAGGGGTACACCACGCTCGGGTACGTCGCGGCGCTGACCGAGCGGATGACGCTCGGCCTGATGGTCACCGGTGTGATGTACCGGCATCCCGGCCTGCTGGCGAAGATCGTCACCACTCTGGACGTGCTGTCCGGAGGCCGGGCCTGCCTCGGCCTCGGGGCGTCCTGGTATGAGCGGGAGCAGCGCGGGCTCGGCGTGCCCGTCGTCCCGATGAGCGAGCGGTTCGAGCGGCTGGAGGAGACGCTCCAGATCTGTCTCCAGATGTGGAGCCACGACGACGGCCCGTACGAGGGGCGGCACTACCGGCTCGACGAGACGTTGTGCGTGCCGGCGCCGCCGAGCGGACGACCGCCGATCATGGTGGGCGGCGGCGGAGAGAAGAAGACCCTGCGGCTGGTCGCACGGTACGCGGACGCCTGCAATCTGTTCGCGACCAGCGTGGACGAGGTGGCGCGCAAGCTCGACGTGCTGCGCGAGCACTGTGCCGGCGAGGGCCGCGACTACGACACCATCGAGAAGACCGTCATGTTCAGCCGCCCGGTGCTGGACGCGGCCGACGCGTTCCTCGCCGACGTCGAGGCGTACGCGAAGCTGGGCGTCGGCGAGATCCAGGTGTTGCCGGACCGGCACCCGGTCGCCTTCGTCGAACAGGTCGCCGAGGACATCGCACCCCGGGTCGCCGCGATCGGCTGACCGCCACGGACCCGGGACGGCGGAGGGAACATGGTCGTCGCCGAGGGCGGCGACGACCATGAGAATCCCTCGGGGTGTTCAGACCCGCACGGCGCCCTCCGAGACCTCGCGGTCGAGGTGCTCGCGCAGTCCCTCGCCCTCGATGTCGACGTTGGGGAGGATCCGTGAGAGCCAGCGGGGCAGCCACCAGGCGCGGTCGTCCAGCAACGACATCACGGCCGGCACGATCGTCATCCTGACCACGAAGGCGTCGACGGCCACGCCGAGGGCCAGGGCGAAGCCCATCGACTTGATGATCGGGTCGTCCATGAGCACGAAGCCGCCGAAGACCGCGATCATGATGAGTGCGGCGGCGGTGACGACGCGGGCGCCGTGTCCCATCCCGGAGATCGTCGCCTGGCGTGCGGTGTCGCCATGCACGAAGTCCTCGCGCATCCGGGAGACCAGGAAGACCTGGTAGTCCATGGCCAGGCCGAACAGGATGCCGATCAGCAGGATGGGCAGGAAGCTGACCAGCGGCCCGGGAGTGTCGACGCCGAGCAGGCCGCCCAGCAGGCCCCGCTGGAAGACCGCGACGGTGACGCCGAAGGTGGCGCCCACGGTGAGCAGGAAGCCGAGCGCGGCCTTGATCGGGACCAGGACGGAACGGAAGACCAGCATCAGCAGCAGCACCGACAGGCCGACCACGAGCAGCAGGTAGACGGGCAGCGCGTCGGAGAGCTTCTCGGAGACGTCGATGCCGATCGCGGTCTGGCCGGTCAGGGAGACGTCGCCGATGTCCGCGACCGTGGTGCGGATGTCGTGGACGAGTGTCTCGGTGGCCTCGTCGGTGGGGCCCGTGGCCGGGATGACCCCCAGCAGGGCGGTCGTGCCGGAGGCGTTGAGCTGCGGCGGCGTTACCGCCACGACGCCCTTGACGGTCTGGATCGCTGCGGCGGCCTCCTTCGCGGCGCGGGTCGTGGCCTCGGCGGACTCGCCGGTGACGACGGCGGCCAGGCGGCCGTTGAAGCCGGGGCCGAAGCCCTCACTGATGAGGTCGTACGCCTGCCGAGCCGCTGTGCCCTGCGCCGCCGTTCCGGCGTCGGGAAGCGCCAGGCGCATCTGCGCGGCCGGTACGGCCAGGCCGCCCAGGAGGAGCACCCCGGCCACGATGAACGGCACCCGCCAGCGGGTCACGACGTACGCCCAGCGGAACCCGAAACCAGGGCGCGTCGCGGCGGGGTCGCGGTCCGTCCCGCGCTGCTTGCGGGGCATCACCCGGAGCCCGGCGAAGCCGAGCAGGGCGGGCTGGAGGGTGATGGCGACGAGCACGGCGACGGCGACGGTGGCGGAAGCGGCCAGGCCCATCACGGTGAGGAACGGGATGCCGACCACGGCCAGGCCCGCGAGGGCGATCACCACCGTGGCGCCGGCGAAGACGACGGCCGAGCCCGCGGTGCCGACGGCCCGGGCGGCGGCGTCCTCCGGGTCGAGCCCGTCAAGCAGGTTCTGCCGGTGGCGTGAGGTGATGAACAGCGAATAGTCGATGCCGACGGCCAGGCCGAGCATGAGGGCCAGGACCGGGGCGGTGCTGGTCAGCTCGACGGTGCTGCTCAGGGCGAAGAGCCCGGCCATGCCCGCGCCGACGCCGATGAGCGCGTTGAGCAGGGTCATCCCCGCGGCCACGAGTGAGCCGAAGGTGATGAGGAGAACGACGGCCGCCACGGCGACGCCCAGGCCCTCGGTCCCGCCGATCTCCGGTTCGGTCGTGGTCACCTCGCCGCCGTGCTCGACCCGCAGCCCGGCCGCCTGCGCGCTCTTTCCGCTGTTCCCGTACGCGGTGCGCTGCGTGTCGGTCACCTTGTCGCCGGACTCGGCGAACTGCACCTGCACCAGGGCGTAGCGGCCGTCCTGGGAGACGGAGCCGATCTGGAAGGGGTCGAGGGCCGCCACCACGCCCGGCAGCGCGGCGGCCTCTTTGGTGAGGGCCTGCACCGCGGCCCGGTTGTCGGCCGAGGTCAGCGCCTGCCCGTCGGGGGCGGCGACCACGATCGTGCCGGTGGCGCCCGCCGCCTGCGGGAACTGTTCGGCCAGGGCGTCCAGAGCGCGCTGGGACTCGGTTCCGGGCATGGTGAAGTTGCTGGCCGTCGGGCCGTTGAATGCCGCGGCCGACGCGCCGAGCGCCGCCAGTACGGCGATCCACAGGGCGAGCACCAGCCGCCGATGGCGGAAGGATGCGCGGCCGAGCCGGTAGAGCAGTGTGGCCATGGAATGGGGGTCCCTCTCAGGGGCGGGTGTCATCGTGGTCAAGGGTGTGCAGCGCACGGCGGACGAGGACGGCGCGCAGCTCGTCGTCACCCAGCGGAACCGGCTGCGTGCCGACGACGGGCACGGCACCGAGCACCATCAGCGCGGCCACGTGGGCCTCCGGATCGGCGGTGCGGCCGGCGAGCGCGTCGACCAGCCGGTCCGACATCTCCAGGACGCCGGCCAGCGCCGGGTGGCGGAGCATCTCGGGGATCTCGTCGTAGAGGATCTTGACCTCGCGCCGGAAGCGCAGCACGAGGTCGACGAATCCCTCGACGGCCGGGCGAACGGCCGTGTCGCCGTCCAGCCCGGCCAGCCGTACGTCGAGTTCGGCGAGCGCCTCCACCGCGGGGGTCAGCAGCTCGGTGAGTATCGCGTCCTTGCCGTCGAAGTGGTACAGCAGGGCCGCCTTGGAACAGCCGACCTCGCCGGCGATGTCCTGCAGGGAGGTGCCCTTGAAGCCGGTCACGGCGAACAGCCGCGACGCCACCTCGAGGATCTCCCTGCGGAAGCCGGAGCTGTTGCGCGCCATGGCGGCAACGCTACATGACCGATCGGTCAGACTCTGACCGATCGGCCAGTTTGTGACCACTGCCACAGAATGGGGTGTCGGCAGACTGCCGCCACCAGGTACACGCGACTGCGTCAGTGCAGGTCAGTCCACTTGCTTCGCGGCCGAACGGCCTGCCCAAGGAAAAGATCATCCACTGCCTGAAACGCTCGGAGGACGCCGGGCCGTCACCGCACGTACGCCGCGCCGTACCAAAGCCATCCGTCGGCCGCTGGTCGCGCCGCCGCCCCAATGCAGCACGACGATCGCCACGGGGTGGCCGCTGTCTGTCGTGGTCGGGAGCGATCGAAGATCCGGGGTTCGTTCCTCACCCCGGCTCACCGTGCAGTGCGGTTGGCAATCGTCGAAACTTCATGCAGGCGGCTCCGGGCCCGAAAAGACTTCAGGGCCGCACTGTCGAGCCGTGGAAACAGGGCGGACGCGGCTCAGTACTCGAGAACGCCGTGGGCGGCCACGATGTCACTCGATGCGTTCGGCCGTACCTCGGTGATGCGCTCGGCCAGCAGCAGCGCGGCGGCAAGCCCACCCTCCGACTTGTCGCCAACCAGCCCGAGCGCGACCCGGTCGGCCAGGTAGTCCTCCGAGATGCCATCCTCGTCGCCGGGAAACAGCGGATCGAAGGACAGGATCCTGCGGCCGTCAACGTAATGGTCGAAGGACGCGACCATGTTCACGTTGACGAAGACACTCGCCGTGACCGTCCCAGCCGACAAGGGCCGCAGCACCTCGTCCAGCGTGCCGGCGAAGCCGTTCCACTCGCTCAGAATGGTCCCGCCCTCGGCCGACCGGGCAGAGATGAGGCCCTCCTCTATCTCGCCTTCCTCGTCATCGCCGTCGAATACGTCGATGCCAAGGCGGGCCAGCGCCTCGTGCGGGGTAAGGCCGCGGACGAAGGTTGCGCAGAACGCCTCGTCATCGAGCCAGTCGTAGCCGCTCATGAGACTCCTGTTCTCTCCAGGGACAGATCATGGAGATCCTGGCACGCGAGTCCGACGAAAAGCCTGTACGACCTTGAGCGACGACATCGGGGGCATCCTCGCGGGCCGACGTCCTGAGCACGGCCCACATGAGACAGTCCAACTCCCCTGACGGGTTCACGTCCTCCTCACTGATCGAGTGTCCCGGTTGAGGCCACCGAGTCGAGGGCGCCTACGGCGCCGCTATGCGATCAACTTCGCGGCGGAACCGCCCGGGACCCTCAGCGGAAGGAGCGGCGATAGGCGGCCGGGGTGGTACGCAGGGCGGTGTGGAAGCGGCGGCGGAGGTTGACCGCCGAGGAGAGGCCGACGCGGGTGGCGATGGTCTCGACGGGCAGGTCGGTCTCCTCCAGCAGGGCGCGGGTGGCGGCCAGGCGGCGTTCCAGCAGCCAGCGGGCGGGTGGTACGCCGAGTTGGTCGGCGAACTGGCGGGTGAGGGTGCGGGTGGAGACGCCCGAGTAGGCGGCCATGTCCTCGACGGTGATCTGGTCGGGCAGGCGCGAGAGGAGCCATTCGAGCAGGGGGGCCAGGGAGTCTGGCATGGGGCCGGTGGTGGGGAGGGGAGGGTACTGGCGCTGGCAGCCCTCGCGGTGCGGACCGGCGGCGAGCTGGCGGCCGATGCGCATGGCGTGGGCCGCGCCGTACTCCTGGAGGACCTGGTGAAGGCAGAGGTCGAGGGTGGCGGCCGAGGCTCCGGCGGTGGCGACGTCGCCGTGATCGACGTAGATGACGGTGTCGTCGGGGATGACGCGGGGGTGGCGGGCGGCGAGTTCGCCGGAGAGTTCCCAGTGGACGGAGGCGCGACGGCCGTCCAGGAGGCCCAGGGCGGCGGGGATGAAGATTCCGGCGCAGACGGCGACGATGCGGGCGCTTCGGGCATGGGCTTGGGACACCGCGTGGAGTACGGCGGGCGAGGGGGTGAGGGTCCAGCCCGCGATGACCACGGTGTCGGCGTCGTCGAGGGCTTCGAGGCCGCCGTCCACCTGGATGGGGACGCCGAGGGTGGTGGGGAGGGAGCCGGGGTGTTCGGCGCACAGGCTGAAGCTGTAGTGCTGGGTGATGTCGGTGCCGTGGTAGCCGAAGACGGCCGAGGCGGAGGTGACCGGGTAGAGCTCCTGGTTCGGGGCGACCAAGGCGACCACGCGATGCGGGCTGAGGGGCGTCGGGGGCGTTTCCGGGCAGTCCGGGGGCATGGCGCAAATGTACCCAATGATGTCATTTGGGACACCGGTGCTCCGATCTGGAAAAATCCAGAATTGGGGATCATGTGGACGAGGAACTTCACCCTCTACTTCGGGGCCCGCACGATCTCGCTGCTCGGTGACGCGATGATGCCCGTCGCCTCGGCGCTCGCGATCGGGAAAGTCTATGGGATCGCGGGCGTCGGCTACGTGCTCGCGCTCTGGACCGCGTCGGCTGTGCTGGTCATGTTGTTCGGCGGGGTTGTCGCCGACCGGATCGGCGCCCGGCGCTTGATGATCTTCGCAGACATGGTCAGGGTCGTCACCCAGGGGGTCGTGGCCGTCGCCTTCCTGGACGGTGCTCCGCCGTACGCCCTGTTGCTGGTGATGGCGTCCTTGTCGGGCATGGCCGCCGGGATGTTCGAACCGGGCGTCAACGGCATGGTCCCCCTGGTCGCCGAAGAGCCGCAGCGGGCCAACGCGACGCTGAAGATCGCCGAGGCGGTCACCCAGCTGGCGGGTCCCGCACTGGCCGGAGTTCTCATCGTCGTCGCCGGGCCGGTCTTCGTCTACACGGTGGACGCCGCGACGTTCCTGGTCAGCGGGGTGTGCCTGCTGCTGGTCCGGGTCGCCGTACCCAGGCCAGGGCCCTCCAACGTGCTGAGCGACCTGCGCAGGGGCTGGGAGGAGTTCAAGGCCAGGAGCTGGATGTGGTCGGTCATCCTGGTCTGGGTGTTCTGGGGCGTTCTGGTGGTCGGGCCGTACGTGCCGCTGTCGTCACAGGTCATCGGGGCCGACTACGGCTGGGTGATGGCGGCGCTCGGCCTCGGCACTGTGCTGGGCGGGCTGGTGGCGATCAGGCTCAGGCCGCGCAGGCCGCTGGCGGCCGGGGCGGTGGCGCTCAGCGGGTACGTGGTGGTGCCGCTGACGGTCGCGCTCGGGCTGCCGCTGCCGCTGCTGATGGCCGGGCACCTGCTCGGAGGGTGCGCGTATGCGTTCTGGTCGGTGATGTGGTCGACCAGCGTGCAGACGCAGGTCGCGCCGGACGTGCTGAACCGGGTCAACGCCTACCAGGTGGCCGGGTCGGTCGCGGGCATGGCAGTCGGGCAGGCGCTGGCCGGTCCGGTCACCGCGCTGGTCGAACCGCGCGCCTTCATGCTGGGGTCGGCCCTGGTGACGGTCGGCGTGGTGGCGGCGCTGCTGTTGATCAAGCCGATCAGGCGGCTGGGCCGGGAACCTCAGGAGGCCGGAGGCCGGTCGATCTCGGTCTCGGCCGGCGTGTTGACGTAGTCGGTCATCGTCTGCAGGGCGACGCCTGCCTTGGCCTGCGGGATCTGCTCGTCGGCGAGGTGGGCGACCGTACTCCACGGGCCTACATCGGCCGCTGCATGGCCTTCCTCCGCCGGGCGGCCACGCTGGAACCGGACTCGCGCCGCGCCATCCGGCGCAACACGACGGGCGCCAGCAGGAGCCCGATGACCGCCCACGCGCCGAGCACGCCGATCGTCTCCAGGTGCCGCCAGGACTCGCCGATGCGAGCCGAGGGAGAAGTCCGTGCCCGGAACCTTGTCGCCTCTCAGCATGTACATCACGATCAGCGCGATGACCGGGAAGAACACCACGCTCCAGATGTCCTGCGCGTTGGTCATGTTCTGCCGGAACTCGATCCAGCCTCGATGCACGCCCGCGCGCAGGGCCACCGCGCCGGCGTTCACGCGGTCACCTCCGTCAACTCGCTCGGCGCCACGGTGCGCTGTCCGGACTCGAACTCGCGCACCATGGCCAGGTACACGTCCTCCAGGCGCACCCTGCGCACCTCCAGATCGCCGATCGCCTCGCCGTACGCCGCGAACAGTTCGCGCACGTAGCCGGTGGCGTCCTCGTCGGAGTGCGTGAAGAACTCGCCGTCCCTGCTGTAGCGGACTTCCGCCTTGCCGGAGACCCGCTCGGCCAGCTCCGCCGCGCTGCCGTCGGCCACGACCACGCCGCCCGAAAGGATCACGATCCGGTCGGCGAGCTTCTCCGCCTCGTCCAGGTCGTGCGTGGTGAGCAGGATCGTCGTGTCCTCACGATCGGACAGCCGGCGCACCAGGTCGTGGAACTCCTGCCGGGCCTGCGGGTCGAAGCCGACGGTCGGCTCGTCCAGGAAGAGCAGGTCCGGCTTGCCGACGATGCCGATGGCCACGTCCAGCCTGCGTCGCTGCCCGCCGGAGAGCCTGGCGACCGGGGTGTCCGCCTGATCGGTCAGCCCGACCATGGAGACCAGTTCGTCCGTGTCGTACGGCCTGGCACGTTCCGGCGTGCCGTACGGGGTGTAGTAGCGGCCGAGGTGGCCGAGCAGTTCGCGGACCCGCCACTTGCCGTGGTCGCGCCAGGACTGCAGCACGATGTCCAGCCGCGCGCCATGCCTCGTCACCGGCCTCCGGGTCGGTGCCCAGCACCCGCACCTCACCGGCGGAGCGCGGCTCTCCCTCCAGGCGGCGGGTGAAGCGCTGGAGGCGGTCGCGGAGCAGACACCGGACACCTCCGCGCCGAGGCCGGGCATGCGCATCGGCGAGCTGGCCGCCCACCTGGGCGTGCGCACATCCGCCCTGCGCGTGCGGGAGTCCTCCGGCCTCCTGACGCCGAAGCGCGACCCGGGCACCGGCTACCGTACGTTCGGCCCCGCCGGCGTCCGAGACGCACGCATGATCAACATGCTCCGTCAGGGCCGCTATCCCCTCACCCAGATCCAGGTCATCCTCGACGGCCTCCGCAGGACGGGCAGCAGCGACGCGCTACGCGCGGCGATCGCCCAGCGCCAGGCCGAACTGACCCAACGGGCGACCGCCATGTTGGAGGGCTCCAGCCACCTGCACCGCTACGTCGCGGGCGAGGAGCCGTCGTCCGCCGCCGGTCGGTCGTGAACCGGTCGGACGAGACGACGAACTCGGCGCGAAGGTGGTCGGCGGCGCCCTGGGAGGCCGCACCCGCACCCCCTGCGAATGGGTCACGAAGGCCGGCCTCTCTGCCTCATCGGAGGAGACCAGCCCGCGGGTTGTCGCTCAGCAGGGAGACGCGGCGATCTGTACGCGGTGACTGTCGTTGTCGGAGAGGAACGCCGCCAGCGCCCGCCCCTGCTCGGCCACGGTCGTGCGGTCACCGCGGGAGAAGCGGCGCAGCGGGGTGATGACCACGGTGTCAGCCCGGACAGTCCAGGTCGCGGCGACCCGGCCGTCGAGGAGGACGACGCGTTCGCCGGCGACCGACAGGCCGCGGTGCGCGTCGTCGATGATGCGGGTGCGGTCGTGGTAGCCGAGGATCGCGTTGTCGAAGGCCGGTAGGAAGCGGACGGGCGCGGGTGTGTCGGGGTCGGGGCGGGGAGCGTCGGGGAGGTCGAGGAGTTCGCGGCCGCGCTCGTCGCGAAAGGTGACCAGCTCCTCGCGTATCGCGGCGACCGCGGCGGGGAGTCCGGCAAGGCCGGACCAGGCGCGCAGGTCGGCTGTGGCCGCGGGGCCGTAGGCGGCCAGATAGCGGCGTACCAGCTGCTGGCCGACCGGGTCCGAGCCGTCCAGGGCGGACGGGTCGATCTTGCGGCCCAGCCAGGAGGAGAGCGGGACGTTGCGCACGCCCGCCTTGGTGCGCCATATCCCGCGGGGCGGCAGCTGCACCATCGGGATGAGAGCGGCGACCAGCATCTCGCCCAGCGCCCGCGGGCCCGGCGCGGGCCAACGGTCGGCGAGGGCCCGCGCGAGTTCGCCCATCGACCGGGGCTCACCGTCGGCCATCACCGCCAGTCCCGCCTCGGCGAGCTCGTCGAGGTCCACCCCGTCGAGCTCGCCGCGGTAGGTCCCAAGGACCCGTTGGCGCAGCATCGCGTCGTGGCGGGCACGCCATGCCAGGACGTCGTCGGCGGTCAGCAGGTGGACGGTGCGGCGCATGAGGTGGGTCCGTACGACGCTTCGGCCGATCAGCAGGTTCGAGAGGTCCGCCGGGTCGAAGGCGCGCAGCCGCGACCAGAGCCCGACGAACGGTTCCTGCGGCTCCTGGGCCTGCAGGCCACACAGGTGCGCGACGGCGTCGACGGCCGGCATGTCGGCATGGTCGAGCAGCAGTTGGCGGGCGAGCGTCGCGCGGTTGAGCGCCCGGACGTCGAGAACGGTCATCGGCTCATGCCGCCGCGCGTTCGTCGGCCAGGTGCCGGGGCACCCATTTCCTCCGCGCGTTCCGTGGCTCGGGCCGGTTCTTGAGGTAGCGGCCTGTGAGCAGGCCCATCGCCGGCGGGCTGCCCCCGCGGTCGGGGTTCCCGGCCTGGCCGACCATCCTGGTGCCCAGGCAGTGGGGGCTGACCTGGATTCCGGTCCGGCCCCGTGCGCGCATCTTCACCGCTACGTCCTTGCCTTCGAGTCGTGTGTTGGTCAGGTGGGAGCCGGCGGCGCCGTGACGGTCGGAGTGTTGTCCGGCCCCGCCGCCCGGACTCTGATGGGCTCGGCTCGCCTGCCCCTGCTCGGTGACCACAGTCGCAGGAGAAGCGGTCAGGTAGTGACCGCTTCTCGGGCACGTCCTTCGCGCGCGCCCACCGCACCGGCCGGGTCTGTCCATCGTGTCGATGACGACTGATGATCGTGAAGACCCGAGCGGATCATCCCGGCTCCTCGCGTCGTCGCCGCCGAAGGCGACCGTCTACTGGACGCCCTCGCTGCGTAGGCGGACGACTGCCTGTGGAGTCAGGTGTCGTGCGACCTCTTCCAGGAGGGCGACGATCTCGGCGACCCGTTGCGGGTCGGCGGTGTCCAGGGCTTTCGCCAGCGCGGCATCGACGGAGGTCGAGCGGACCTGTTCCACCCGGTCGGAGATCTCGGGGGCGGGCCGGATCAGGAGACGGCGGCGGTCGCGGGAGTCGGGTTCGGTGACGACGGCACCGGCTTCGCGGAGGCGGGCCACCCCCGCGGACACGGCGCTCTGCGGCAGGCCGGTGCGGGTGGCGATCTCCCCGACCGCGCTGCCGGGATGCGCCCGCACGTCGCTGACCACGATCAGGACCGTCCGAACGCTGGTCGGCTGGTCGCCCAGCCCTTCCGTGGGCAGGGCCTCCTCGCCGATCTTCATCAGCGTGCGCCCCAGCAGGAACAGTTCGACTCCGTTCACGCGTCCAAGGTACATCAGAAAAGATGCATCTGATTTGATGTATCAAATTTGATGCTTTAGAGTTCGAGCACGGCGCCGAAGCCCCCACATCGAAGGAGTCGACATGGCCACCACCACGACCGGCCGCCTGCCCGTTCCCGGCGCGACCCTCCACTACGAGGTACGCGGCACGGGCCCGACACTGCTGATCTCCCAGAGCGGCGAAGGCGACGCGGGCCGCAGCACCGATCTGGTCGACCGGATCAGCGACGACTACACCGTGGTGACCTACGACCGGCGCGGCCTGTCCCGCAGCACCCTGGACGACCCCAGTCGGGGCGTGACACTGGCCGAGCACGCGGAGGACGTCCACCACCTGCTCGCCGCACTCACCGACGAACCGGCCCTGATGCTCGGTTGCAGCCTCGGCGCCGTCATCGGCCTGCACCTCGCCGTCCGCCACCCCGGCCAAATCGCCACCCTCGTCGCGCACGAGCCGGTCGCTCCCCGGCTGCTCCCCCACGCCGAGCGGGTCCGGCATGAGGAAGAGCTGGCCGAGATCCAGCGGATTCATCGCCGCGACGGACTGGAGCCGGCGATCAAAGCCATCACCGCGGTGCTGGGCATCGACCCGGCCAACCCCGATGCCGAGCCCGGCCTGACCCCTCAGCCCATGAACGCCCAGCGGGTCGCCAACTTCGGGTTCTTCATCGAACACGACTTCACCGCCGTCATCGGCGACACCCTGTCCGTCACCGAGCTGCCCGCCACCTCCACGCGCATCGTGTCCGCCGCCGGTCGTACCACCCCGCGTGCCGTCTTCGACTACCGCTGCGCCCAGGAACTGGCCGTCGTGCTCGGCACCGAGATCACGGAGTTCCCGGGTGGCCACAACGGCAACACCACCCACCCCCGCGCCTACGCCGCACAACTGCGCCGCGTCCTCCAGGACGTGGCTTGATCCGACGACCGGCGAGCTGAAGACCGGGCCGGACGGACGACGGGCGCGGCGTCCGCGACCTTCCTGGTTATCGAAGGTCGCGGACGCCGCGCCCGTGTGTTTCCGCCGCGGATGTCAGGCGAGGGCCGGCTCGGCCGACCCGGCGGCCTTACCCGGGGGGACGTCGTCCAGCGGCTGCGGCGGAGCCGTGAAGACACTCTCGTCGAGGCGGTTCTCCGAACGGCCCACCAGGACCGGGACGACCATCTGGCCCGCGACGTTGGTGGCGGTGCGGATCATGTCCAGGATCGGGTCGATCGCCAGCAGCAGGCCGACGCCCTCCAGGGGCAGGCCGAGCGTGCTCAGGGTCAGGGTCAGCATCACGATCGCGCCGGTCAGGCCGGCGGTGGCGGCGGAGCCGACCACGGAGACGAACGCGATCAGCAGGTAGTCGCCGACGCCGAGCGGGACGTCGAACACCTGCGCCACGAAGATCGCGGCGAGCGCCGGGTAGACCGCCGCGCAGCCGTCCATCTTGGTGGTCGCGCCGAACGGCACCGCGAAGGACGCGTAGTCACGGTCGACGCCGAGCCTGTCGGTGGTGACGCGCTGGGTCAGCGGCATGGTGCCGACGGAGGAGCGGGAGACGAAGGCCAGCTCGATCGCGGGCCAGGCGTTGCGGTAGAAGGTGAACGGGCTGACCTTGCCCACGAGCGCGAGCAGTGCCGGATAGATCACCAGCAGCACGATGAAGCAGCCGACGTAGACGCCCACGCTGAACTTCGCCAGCGGAGCCAGCAGATCCCAGCCGTAGGTGGCCACAGACTTACCGATCAGGCCGGCGGTTCCGATCGGTGCCAGGCGGATGACCCACCAGAGGGCCTTCTGGACCAGTTCCAGGACCGAACGGCTGACGTTCAGGAACGGCTCGGCCTTCTCGCCGACCGCCATGGCGGCGGCGCCGAAGACGACTCCCAGGAAGACGATCTGGAGGACGTTGAGCTCGGTGAACGCGGTGACGACGTTGGTCGGGACGATGCCGGTCAGGAAGTCGAGCCAGGTTCCGGCGCCGTCCAGGTCGACGGCCTTGGCGCCCTCGGTGGCGATGGTGACGCCCTGGCCGGGATTGATCAGCAGGCCGAGGCCGATCGCGGCGGCCACCGCGACCAGCGAGGTGACCATGAACCAGAGGAGCGTCTTTCCGGCGAGCCTGGCGGCTCCGCTGACGTTGCGCAGGTTGGCCACGCTGACGACGACCGCGGTGAAGACCAGCGGCGGGACCGCGAGCTTGAGAAGCTGGACGAAGATCTTGCCGACCTCGGTCAGCGTGTCGGCGAGCCAGGCGACCTCGGCGGCGCGGGCGATGAGCCCGAGGCCGACGCCGACGACGAGGCCCAGTAGCAACTGCAGGGAGAAGGAGAACTTCTTCACGAACAAGACTCCGGAGAAAGGCATGCCGGAGTGGACACGGCACGCGGGTGAGGAAGGGGGGAGGTCGAAGGCGCGTTCAGCGACAGAGATCGCCGTCGATGCGGCACAGATCGACGTGCAACCGCTCCACGAGCCACACGATGACCACCGAGAACCTCACGAGCGGCTACAACATCTCCTGTCGCAACCGACATTCCCTTTCCGAAGTGTGACATGGATCACATATTATCGCCGTGGCCGTTCTCCGGCCTCGGTGTGCCCCGGGCCCCGAACCGCCCGCACCGCACCAGGCGGATCCCGACAGATGAGGGCGAACCGTGATGTCCGTGTGTTGAGTGGGCCGCACACCGGTTGTGGGGCCGCACACCTTCCGTGCACGGCCCCACCTATAGCTCCTCGCGGACAACCGGGGTCGGCCTCCTCTGGTCACGCCGGAAGGAAGACCAACCGCTGTCCGGCGCCGGGGAGCAGCGGCCACGCGGCGCCCTGACAGCCCTGCGCCACCCCAGGAGTGCGATGCGTGGGCAGGAAGCGGCCCGGGATCAGGCGCCCAGACGTCGGATCTTGAGGACGTTGTCCATACGGGTGGCCGGCTGCCCGTCAGGGCCGGTCTGGACACGCTCGTACTCCTCGCTGAGCAGGACCTCCCACTGACCGTCCGGGAGGTCAAGCGCGTCGAGGACCTCGTCCGACGTGGGGAAGTGCACCTCCGGATGCGGATTGTGCTCCCAGGAGGGGAACCCCGCGTGCCCGACGACGAGGAGGACCCCGCCGGGCGCGACGGCCGCGGCGGCCGTCCGCAGGATCTCCTCTCGCGGCAACTCCACGGGCGAGTGCAGGAAATGGGCCGAGACGAGCTCGAAGACGCCGCTGGGGAAGGACTTCCCGAGGTCGTGCCACTGCCAGTCGATGCGTTCGGCGACGTCCTCCGCCGCCGCCCACTTCGCCGCCCGGTCGAGGGCGACGCGGGAGATGTCGACCGCGGTGACGTGCCATCCGCGCCGGGCGAGCCAGATCGCGTCGGCTCCCTCACCGCATCCCAGGTCCAGGGCCCTGCCCGGCTCCAGGTCGGTGACCTCACGCACCAGGACGGCGTTGGGGTTCCCGCTCCAGATCTGGTCGCTCTGACCGTAGCGGGCGTCCCAGAACTCCTCGGTCGCGGCGTTGTCCTCTGTCATCGGCGTGTGCTCCCTCGTGTGCTCATGTGCCGTGTGCTCGTGTCCTGTGCCTTCGCGTCCCGTGCCTTCGCGTACGGGATGGTCGTGCCGCCGGGCGGCGACGGCCCGGCTGGTCTCCTCGGCGGTCAGGTCGGCGTTGATGGCTGCGGCGGCGCGCACCCCCGCGGCGGCGGCGCCGATGACCTGCTCGGTCAGGTTGGCCACATTGCCGGCCACCCACACCCCGGGGACTCGCGTCGCTCCGGACGGGTCCGCGGCGACGTAAGTGCCGACCACATGTCCACCCATCTCCTGCTCGGTCGTCTCCAGGCCCAGGCCGGTGAGGATGTCGGCACGAGCGGTGAAGCGCGGCCCGACCACGAGAGCCTGGCAGGAGACCACCCGGCCGCCGGTCAGCCGTACGCCGGTGAGCCGGTCGTCCGTCACCTCCAGATCCGTCACCTCCCCGTCCACCACGGCGATGCCGCGGGCGACGAGTCGCTCATAATCGTCATCGCCGATCCGAGACGCGGTGTGCGTGAAGAGGGTCACGTCCGTGCTCCACTGCCGCCACATCAGCGCCTGGTGGACCGCCAGCGGCCCGGTGGCCAGGACGCCGATCGCCTGGTCGCGCACCTCCCAGCCGTGACAGTACGGGCAGTGCAGCACCTCGCGCCCCCACCGCTCCGCCACTCCCGGCACCGGGGGCAGTTCGTCGACCAGGCCGGTGGTCACCAGCAGCCGGTCCGCGACGACCGCGGCCCCGCCGTCGAGTACGACACGGAAGCCTCCGGCGTCCAGGCGCTCGACCGCCACGACGTCGCCGTCCACGATCTCGCCGCCGTACCCGGTCACCTCCGCCCGGCCGGTGGCGAGCAGGTCCGCGGGTGGCGTGCCCTCGCGGGCGAGGTAGCTGTGGACATGCCCAGCCGGTGCGTTGCGCGGCCGCCCGGCGTCGATCACCAGCACCGAGCGGCGTGCCCGGGCCAGGGTCAGCGCCCCGCTCAGCCCGGCGGCTCCCCCACCCACGACCACGACCTCGTAACGCCGGTCCTCCCCCTGGGGGGCAACGATCTCTCTTGTTCGCTCAGTCATGCGAAGTACCTCCGTCCACGGGAGATGCTGCGCCCTGCCCCGACGATTTGACAAATCCTCTTGCCAACATAGCAAATAGGAGGATGGCAGACAGTGACCTCGTGACCGTTTTGACCGCTGTGGGCCCGCGCCTGCGAGCGCTGCGCCGCGAACGCGGCGTCACCCTGGCCGAGCTGAGCGAGACGACCGGGATCTCCCTCAGCACCCTTTCGCGCCTGGAGTCCGGGCAGCGCAAGCCCACCCTGGAGCTGCTGCTGCCCCTGGCCCACGCCCACCACGTACCGCTGGACGAGCTGGTCGGCGCGCCGCCGACCGGCGACCCCCGCATCCACCCCCGCCCCTTCAGCCGGCACGGCATGACCTTCGTCCCGCTCACCCGCCATCTGGGCGGGCTGGCCGCCTACAAGCAGGTCGTGCCCGCCGGGCACGGGTGCGGAGGCGAGCTGGAGCAGCGGACGCACGAGGGCTACGAGTGGCTCTACGTCCTGTCCGGCCGGCTACGGCTGCTCCTGGGCGAGCACGACCTCGTCCTCACCGCTGGGGAGGCAGCCGAGTTCGACACCCGCGTACCGCACGCGTTCGCCAACCCCGGGCCGGAGCCGGTCGAGTTCATCAGCCTGTTCGGGCCGCAGGGCGAGCGGATGCACGTGCGTGCCCGCCCCACCGGCAAGTGACCCGCGCACCCTCCGCGGGAAACTACTCGACGTCGGAGCGGACGCTTCCTCTCGTGGCGAGGTACTCCTCCCTGACGCTGGAGCGCGACAGCTTCCCTGTCGGGGTGCGCGGCAGTTCGGCCCGGAACTCGATCACCCTGGGGTGCTTGAACCTGGCGATCCTGGGCTCGCAGTGCTTGAGCAGCTCCTCGGCGGTGACTCCGGCGTCCTCGACCACCTGGACCAGGGCCACCGCGACGTGGCCCCATTCCTCATCCGGGACGCCGATCACGGCGACGTCGGCCACGGCGGGGTGCTCCAGCAGGGCGGCCTCGATCTCGGCCGGATAGACGTTGACCCCGCCGGAGACGATCAGGTCGGTACGGCGGTCGCAGAGGAACAGGAAGCCGTCCTCGTCCAGATAGCCGATGTCGCCGGGGGTGTACCACTCGTCACGCATGCTGGCGGCGGTCTTGGCCGGGTCCTTGCGGTACACGAAGCCGCCGAGCGAGGACGTGACGTAGATCAGACCGGGCTCGCCCGGCGGCAACTCCGCGCCGTTCTCGTCGAGGATCCGCGCCCGGAAGCCGGGGGCGGGACGGCCGACGGTTCCGGGGCGGGCCAGCCAGTCGTGCGGTTTCACCGCGAAGGCGACCGTCGACTCGGTGGAACCGTAGTACTCGTAGAGCACCGGCCCCCACCAGTCCATGATCGCCTGCTTGACGGCCACCGGGCAGGCGGCACCGGTGTGGATGACCTGCCGGAGCGAGGACAGGTCGTACCGCTCCCGCACCTCGGCCGGAAGCCGGAGCATCCGGTGGAACATCGTCGGCACCATCATCGCGTTGGTCACCCGGTACCTGTCGACCAGCGCCAGGATCTCGGCCGGGTCGAAGCGCGGCGCGATCACCACCGTATGACCCAGGTGCAGCGCGAACTGCGTGTGCGCGCACGGGGCGGAGTGGTACATCGGCGACGTCACCAGGTGGACGGCCGGCCCCGGCCGCAGGTCGCACACCTCGCCGAGGAACCAGACGGAGACAGGGACGAGATCCTCCGGCCGAGCACCGGACAGCGGTCGCTGCACACCTTTGGGAAAGCCCGTGGTGCCGGAGGTGTACCACATGACGCTCCCGGCGGTGCGGTCGCCGGGCGGGGAAGAGGGCTGCCCTGCGGCGAGCTCCGCCAGGCCGACGTGGACCTCGGCCGCGCCGGCCGCCTGCCGTACGGTCCGCTCATGGGCCGGGGCGGTGATCACGATCGCGGCGTCGCAGTCGTCGAGGATGTAGCCGATCTCGCTCGCGGTGAGGTGCCAGTTGATCGGGACGTGGTAAAGGCCGATCTGCCCGGTCGCCATCAGGATCACGACCGCGTCCAGGCCGTTGGGCACCACACCGGCGACCACGTCGCCCCGGGCCAGCCCGCGGGCCCGCAGGCCGTGCGAGACCCGGTTGACCATGGCGTGCAGGTCGCCGTAGCTCGTCACCGCACCGTCCGCGTCGATCACCGCGGGCCGGTCCGGGTCGGCCTCGGCGATCCGGTAGAAACCGGCGAGTTCGCTGTGGTCGGGCATGTCAGAGCTCCAGCAGGTCCGCGAGCCTGGTCCGGTGGACGCGGGTCGGCCCGAGCAGCACTTCGTCGGACTTCGCCCGCTTGTAGTACAGATGCGCGTCGTGCTCCCAGGTGAAACCGATACCGCCGTGCAGCAGCAGGCTGTCGCGGGCCGTCTCGAAGCAGGCCCGCCCGACGTACGCCTGGGCCAGCGCGGCCGCCGCGGGCAGTTCCCCGGCCGACTCGTCGGCGGCCCAGGCGGCGAACCGGACGATCGACTCGGCCTGCTCCAGCCGGCAGTGCATGTCGGCGAGCTTGTGTTTGACGCCCTGGTACGAGCCGATCGGCCGACCGAAGGTCACGCGGATCTTGCTGTAGGCGACGATGGCGTCCAGTGTCGCGCGCAGCACGCCGAGCTGTTCGGCGGCCAGGGCCACCGCGAACAGATCGCGGGCGCGGGCGACCGCGGCCTCGGAGGCGCCGACCACCTCGCCGCCGTCCAGCGCGGCCCGCGCCTGCCTGCGGGTCGGATCCAGCGTGGTCAACGGAGTACGGTCGCCGCCGCGCACGGCCCTGACCTCACCGCCGTCGATCACCAGGATGACGTCGGCCTCGGCCCCGTTGAGCACCCGATCCGCGTCCAGCGCGACCGTGGCGATCGTGGTCCCGGCCGTGACGCCGGGCAGCAGCTCCTTGTCCCCCAGCTCGGTGAGGAGGATCGCGGCGAAGGTCGTGGCCAGGAACGGGCCGGGGAGCAGCGCGGCGCCGGTCTCCTCCAGGACGACGGCCAGTTCGGCGTGGCCCGCCCCCGCGCCACCCCGGTCCTCCGGCACGACCAGCCCCGCCAGTCCGAGCTCGCCGGTGAGCCTGCGATACACCTCCGGGTCGTAGCCTTGCTCGGAGTCCATGTCCCGGCGGACTTTGGCGAGCGGCGAGGCCGTACCGAGGAAGGAGCGGACGGCGGCGCGCAGCTCCTGCTGCTCGGCGGTGAGAACGAGGTTCATGACTGGGTCCCCACCTTCAGGTCCTTGAACGGCACGGTTTTGTCCAGGCGGGGCTCGGGCGGCAGGCCGAGCACGCGGTCACCGATGATGTTGCGCATGATCTCGTTGGTACCGCCGCCGAGGGACATGGCGGGAGCCAACGCGATCGCCCCGGCGAGCCCGCCGCCACCGCTGTCGTCGTCGTAGGCGACCGCCTCCGGGCCGACCAGTGAGACCGCGAGGTCGGCGCTGAAGTTGGTGAGCTCCGCGAGCAGCAGCTTGGCCGCGCTCCCCCGGGCTCCAGGGAAGATCCCCGCCTTGGTCTCCTGTGCCAGCCGCTGGTTGAACAGGGCCAGCGCGCGGGAGCGGATGTGGAGCTCGACGAGCTGGTCGCGCACCAGTGGGTCGGAGGTGTCGACGACCTTCCGCAACGCGGCGAACGTGGCGGGGTTGTCCTTCTGCCCGCTCATGCCGACCTCGGCGGAGATGGACAGCCGCTCGTGCAGCAGGGTCGTGACCGCGCACTTCCAGCCACCGTTGACCTCCCCGACCAGGCTCTCGGCGGGGATCTGGACGTCGTCGAAGAAGATCTCGTTGAAGCGGGCGTGGCCGGTCATGTCCGTGAGCGGGCGGATCGTGACACCGGGGGCGCGCATGTCCACGATGAACATCGTCAGGCCCTGGTGCTTGGGCACGTCCACGTCGGTGCGGGTCAGCAGCAGGCCGAAATCGGCATGCTGCGCGACCGACGTCCACACCTTCTGCCCGTTGACGATCCAGCCGCCGTCGGCGGGTACGGCCCGGGTCTGCAGCGCGGCGACGTCGCTGCCCGCACCGGGTTCGGAGAACAACTGGCACCAGATCTCCTCGCCCCGCAGCAGTGGGCGGATGTATCTGGCCCGCTGGGCGTCGGTTCCCAGGTCCACCAGGGTGGGCCCGCACATGCCCAGGCCGATCGAGAAGACGTAGGTCGGCAGCGTGAAGTCCCTGGCCTCCGCGGCGAAGGCGCGCTCCTCCGCCTGGGTGAGCCCTTGGCCGCCCCACTGCTTCGGCCAGGTGATGCCGGAGTAGCCCGCGTCGTGCAGCGCCGCCATGAAGGCCCGCGCGGCGGCCAGGCCGTCCGTGCCGGGATCGGCCTCGGCCCGCGCTCCCGCGTTCTCCTCCAGCCAGGTTCTGGCTCGCCGCCGGTACTCCACTTGCTCCATACGTGCGTCCCTTTCGCTGCGTTTCACCCACTTAAACACGCAGCAGATCATTGTTCTAGAAGGAACGTCACATGCTTTGGCGATGAATCGTCGGCGAGAGAGGGGCAGGGGGAACGGGCGGGCGAGTTCCGTCCCTTGAGACCATGGAGGAGCGAGCACGAGTCAGAGGAGCCCTGTGATTCCCTTCGCCCAGTGGCGTACGACAGCGAGCGATCCCGTCTTCAGCGAATGGCTGCGCTCGTCCAGCGAGCCCGACTGGACCGCCGTGGTGACGCACCCCTTCGCCGCCGCCATCATTCGCGGCGAGGCCGACATGCGCCACTATCTGGTGCAGGACTTCCAGTTCGTCGACGCCTTCACCGCGCTACTCGGCGCCGCCGTGGCCTGCGCCGACTCGTTCGAGGCACGGGTACCCATCGGCCGCTTCCTCGGCCTTACCGTGACCGACACCGAGCGCGGCTACTTCCACCGCGCCCTGGCGGCGCTGGGTGCGGACCTGGTCCCGGAGATGCTGGAACCCGTGACGGTCGACTTCCGCGCCCTCATGGACGAGGCGCGCGCCGGCCGGCGGTACGCACTGATCATCGCGGTGCTGTGTGTGGCCGAGTGGACGTATCTCGGCTGGGCGAGCCGCGCACGCGATCCACTCCCGGAGAACTTCGTCCACCGCGAGTGGATCGGCCTGCACGACGGCCCCGGCTTCCGCGCCTGGGTGGACTTCCTCCGCGGTGAGCTGGACCGCCTCGGACCCCATCTCCCCGACGCGGAGCAGTCACGGGTACTCGACGTCTTCCAGCGCGCGACCCACCTGGAACGGCGCTTCTTCGACATGGCCGCCGAAGCGTCGGCCCTTCCCCGCGAATAGCGACTCACGGAACGCGCCCGCCCGTCCCATTCGTGATCACCTCCCGCTCGTGGACGGACGGGAAACACGACGGGGACGGCCGAGATCCCCCTGATCAGGACGCGAGCGACGGAGCTATCGGGGCGGTGGGCGCTTCCGGAGCGATCGGGGCTTCCGGGGCGATCGGGGCGACTGGCGCATCCGGGGCGACGGGGGCGGTGGGCGCCTCCGGCAGATGGGCGGGAGTGGGAAGCAGCGACTCGCACGCCTTCACCGCCGCCCCATACGTGTCGGAGAAGACGTCGACGCGCTCCCCCTCGATGTCGAGGTTGATCAGCCCGTCGGTCGAGACCGCGACCTCGGGGAAGTCGGGCAGCCCGTGCGAACGCATGCAGGCGGTGAACGCCTCGCCGTCCCCTGCGGACGCCAGGGCCGGGGCGGCCGGCCCCGCCACGCCCGCGGCCAGGACCGCGGCGGCGAGAACCGTTCTCCTGATCATCGAGCCGTACATTAGGGTTCCTCCGTTTCCATCGATGTCTGCCGACGTCTGTCGGCATCTGTCGTCATCTGTCGTCATCTGTCGTCATCTGTCGGCGTCTGCCGATGGAGCCAGAGAAGCCGAAGGCCGGTTACGGGGCGGGAACGGCGACGGTTACCCCGCTGTAACCGGCACCGGCGCATCCTGGGGGGATCATGAGGGTGCTGATGGTCGAAGACCACGAGGAACTCGCCCAGACCGTGGCCGCGGGGCTGCGCCGCGAGGGCATGGCCGTCGACGTGGTGCTGGACGGCCACGCCGCGCTCGACCGCACCTCGGCCAACCACTACGACGTCGTCGTCCTCGACCGGGACCTGCCGGGACTGCACGGCGACGAGGTGTGCAGGTCGCTGATCGGTTCGGGCCATCCGGCGCGGGTGCTGATGCTCACCGCCGCCGGCACGATCGAGGACAGGGTGACCGGTTTGGCCGTCGGCGCGGACGACTACCTTCCCAAGCCGTTCGCCTTCGCCGAGTTGGTCGCCCGGATCCGGGCCCTGGCCAGGCGGTCGCGCCCGGCTCTTCCGCCGGTGCTGGTCCACGGCGATCTGCGTCTCGACCCGGCCACCCGGATCGCGACCCGCGACGGGCAGCGGCTGCCGCTGAGCCCCAAGGAGTTCGCCGTGCTGGAGCTGCTGCTGGCCGCCGGGGGTGCCGTCGTCTCCGCCGAACAGCTCCTGGAGCGGGCGTGGGACGAGTTCGCCGACCCGTTCACGCAGACCGTCAAGGTGACGATCAGCCGGTTGCGCCGCAAGCTCGGCGACCCGCCGCTGATCGAGACGGTCCCACAGGCCGGATACCGAATATGAGACGGACGGTGCGGCTGCGCCTGACCCTGCTCTACAGCGGCCTGTTCCTGATGGCCGGAGTGCTGCTGGTCGTGCTCATCTACGTCCTGGTCGAGCACTCGCCCTTCCCCGGGCCGCCGACCGCTCCCACGCCGCCTGGTGGGATGCGGCTGCCGGTCCCGGTGCCCCAGGTCGAGGAACAGCAGGCCGAGAACCTGCGCCGGCTGCTGGTCAACTCCCTGATCGCGCTGGCGGTCATGGCGTTCGCGTCGATGCTGCTGGGATGGCTCATGGCCGGGCGCGTGCTGCGGCCGCTGGGCGAGATGACGGCCACCGTCCGGCGCATCACGGCCGACCGGCTCGACCGGCGGCTGGCCGCGTCCGGGCCGGACGACGAGCTCAAAGAACTGGCCGACACGTTCGACGAGCTGCTGAACCGGCTGGAGGCCGCGTTCACCGCGCAGCGGCGGTTCGTCGCCAACGCCTCCCACGAGCTGCGCACTCCGCTGACGCTGCAGCAGGCCATGGTCGAGGTCGCACTCGCCGACGTGGAAGCCGACGCCGAGTCACTGCGGGTCGTGATGGAACGGCTGCTGGCCGCCGGCAAGCACCAGGAGCGGCTGATCGAGGCCCTCCTCACCCTGGCCCGCGGCCAGCAGGGACTGGATCACCGGCAGCCCTTCGATCTGGCCGTGATCACCCGCCAGGCCATCGGCCGCCAAGGGGACCCGGGCGTCCGCGTCCAGTCCCCGCTTCACCCGGCACCCGCGTCCGGCGACCCCGCTCTGATCGAACGCCTGGTCGCGAACCTGCTGGACAACGCCGTACGGCACAACGTGCCCGACGGCTGGATCACGGTGGCGACCGCCGTACAGGCCGGCCGTCCGACCTTGAGGATCTCCAACAGCGGCCCGGTGATCCCGCCCGACCGGGTCGACACGCTCCTGCAGCCCTTCCAGCGCATGGAAACCGGCAGGAGGGCGACCGGCGACGGCCTGGGGTTGGGCCTGTCGATCGTCACCGCCATCGTCGACGCCCATCGCGGCGTGCTGGAGGCCCGCCCCCTCCCGGAAGGCGGGCTCGAGGTGACCGTCGTCCTGGAGCGCCCGGAGATCCCGCGCACCGAGCGCCCGGACCCGCGTACGGGACAAGCCCGTCCGGTCAGCTTCTGAGGGAGCGGCCGCGCGCCGACCGGATTTCGGGCCTCGTCGCGAATCGTCGTCCCGTCCCACGGCCCGGCATGCCGGACGTCGATGTGGTCGTGCCGGATCGGTGACAGAGAGGCGTACATCTCGCGCCGGGCCACGTCGACTGCGGCGTCCCCTCGCTCACAGCGACCGGGCGAGGCGGAACCCGAGGTCGTCGATGCGGAAGGTCGGGTGGCTCTTGCGGCGGCAGGATGCCCGGCATCCTCGGGGGCGATCAGACCAGCTTCCGCCGCGGAACACGCGGTACGGCCCGTAGACGCCGGGATCGTAGACGTCCCAGCACCACTCCCACACGTTGCCGATCATGTCGTGGAGGCCCCACGCGTTCGGCGCCCTGGTCGCGACATCGTGCACCTCGCCGCCGGAGTTGTCGCGGTACCAGGCGATCTCGTCCAGATCTCCGTAGCGGACGTCGGAGGTCCCGGCCCGGCACGCGTACTCCCACTCCGCCTCGGACGGGAGGCGATAGCCGTCGGCCTCCCAGTCGCAGACCACGTCCTGCCCGTCGGGGTCGTCGCCCATCGCGTAGCAGGGGGTGAGCCCGGTCGCCTGCGAGAGCAGGTTGCAGAACCGGACGGCCTCCATCCAGGAGACCTCGGTCACCGGAGTCCGCAGCCCCGCCGGGCTCGCGGGCACCTCGCCTCGAATGGCGCCGTACAGCTCGCGGGTCACGGGATGGGGCGCCAGGTGGAAGGCTCCGATCTCGACCTTCCAGCTCGTCCGCGTGCCCTCGTCCCGCAGGACGATCTCCCCGGCGGGAATCCCGATCATGCGCTCGATGGTCGCGTGGCGCGGCGCTGGTTCAAGGCTCATCGTGGGTCGAATCCTACGCGATCACGACTTTCTTCCCATCCATGCCGAACCGTACTCGACGAGTCCCCTGGCGACTTTCGGATCGGCTGTAGATCCAGAATCACGGTTCCGAGGCTCGTCGACCGCCGCGGACAACGGGGAAGGCGCCCGCCGCGCCGGGCGCCTTCCGTACACCGTCGAGCCGTCGCTCAGCGGTTGGTCCACAGGTGCCACAGCCGGTCACCCTCGGAGCAGGTGTAGTGGTCCCAGTGACCCCGGTCGATGCCGCCCTGGCCCGCTGTCACACAGTTGGAGTGGCTCGCGTACCAGTCTCGGTACACGTCGTCGCCGGCGGGCACCCGGCTGGTCCCACCGACGGTCGAGGTGGCGGCGTGGGCGGGGGCCGAGAGGACCACCGGAGCGGCGAGCAGGGCGGCCGTCGAGAACGTCGCGATCCCGGCCTTGAGTGACCCGGCCTCAGGGTTCGCGGGTGCTGAGGTATGCGTCCAGGTCGGCGGCGCCCTTGAGCATGGCGCGGCCCCGGGCGGACAGGCGGGCCTGCCAGTCGCGCAGGGCCGACTCCAGCGGCGCGACGCCTCCGGCGGCGCGGACCTGAGCGATCAGTGGGGCGATCTGCTCCAGCAGGTAGCCGCCCCGCCTGAGCTGGTGGGCCAGCCGGGCGTCGCGTACGTCGGCCGCGCTGTAGATCCGGTAGCCCGTCCGCGGATCGCGGCGCGGCCGGACCAGCCCGGCGTTCTCCCATTTACGCAGGGTGGCAGGGCGGATGCCGAGCCTCCTGGCCAGAGGGCCGATGAACGTGTCGCCGCGCTCCTGCGGGACCGGCGCCAGATCGCGGAGCGCGGCTTCGACGGCCTGAAGGGTGCGGCGGTCGTCGAGGAGCCGGCCGTGGCTCTCGTCGATGAGCCGCAGCGCGTCCTCGGTGGCGCCCCGGTTGGCCGCCTGCATGATCGACGTGGCCGTCTGGTGACCGTGCCCGGGCACGAGGGCGAGGAACGCGCGCAGGGCTCGCGCGTGCAGCGGCGTATAGGTGCGATAGCCGTGGACGGTGCGTTCGGCGGCGGGCAGGATGCCGGCGTCCTCGTAGTTCCTGATCGCCTGGGTGGACATGCCGTGCTCGCGCGCCAGGTCCACTGGTCTCATGGATGCATCACCGATTGAAGGTTCATCGCAACGAAAGTGCGGATTTCCTGGAAAAGTTTACACCGAGTGTTCAACGATACCGTTCAAGGAATGGACATCAAGGACACGGCCCGGCCGCTCGATGGCGCGGGCGTCTCGGCGTTCCTCCGGTCGCTTCCCGCCACGCCCCTGCTGCTCGGCCTGGGCGAGGCCAGGCACTTCGTGGGGGAGCTGGGCGAGCTGCGCAACGAGATCTTCCGGCATCTGGTCGAGCACGAGGGCTACCGGTCGTTCGCCATCGAGAGCGACTGTCTCATGGGACTCGTGGTGGACGACTACATCAGAACGGGCGCGGGCACGCTCGACGACGTCATGGGACGCGGCTTCAGCCACGGCTTCGGCACCTCACCGGCCAACCGCGAGCTCGTACGCTGGATGCGGGCGTACAACGAGGAGCATGACGAAAAGCTCCGGTTCTTCGGGTTCGACGGCCCTCTGGAGTATTGGGCGGCGAGCCCGCGCCAGGCGCTCACCGCCCTCTACGCCCTCCTCGACGGCCCGCTCCCCGGCACTGTAGTAACGGGGGAAACCCTCGACACGCTGCTGGGCCCGGACGACCGGTGGGAGAACGAGGCCGCGGCCATGGATCCGTCCCAGTCGATCGGCCGGTCCGCCGACGCCCAGCGGCTGCGGGTGATCGCCGACGACCTGGTGGCGCTGCTCGACACGCAGGCACCGCGGCTGAGCGCGGAGGACAGGGAGCGGGCGGCTCTGTACGGGCGCACCGCCGTCGGCTTGCTCCGCTACCACCATTGGATGGCCGACGCGTCCCCGGCACGGTGGACCCGGCTGTCGGCCCTGCGGGACGCGATGATGGCCGCCAACCTGCGTGCCGTCGCCGAGCACGGCCCGGCCCTGGTCTTCGCCTCCAACCTCCACCTGCAGCGGAACAAGAGCTGCATGCCGTTCGGCGACCAGCTGCTGGAATGGTGGAGCGCGGGGGCGATCACCGGAACGCGCCTGGGCGACCGGTACGCCTTCCTGGCCTCGGCCCTCGGCAGGATCGGCGACGACACCCCGCCCCCGGACACCGTCGAGGGCATCCTGTCCGCGCTCCCGTGGGACCACTCCCTCATCGACGCCCGCCGCCTGGCCGAGGCCATCACGAAACACGCCCCGCGCGTCTCCCACGATTTCGCCTATTTCCCGCTGGACCCGGCCCAGCTCGACATGATCGACGGCGTCGTCTTCCTCACGCAGGTTGTCAGGCCGGGTTGACAGGCCCGCGCGTGCCAGGCCGGGCTGACACGCACGCGCGTCAATCGCACCATCCATGCCCGCCCCCCACCGAAGGCGGCGCCCGGGATCGCCAGGTGATTGTTGGTGTGCGGGCTGGCCGCCGGCCCGCTTGACGGTAACCGGCTGCGCCGACAGAGCCGATGGAGACGAACGGTGCCGTGGGGGTGCCACCGGAATACGGCAGAAACGGGCCGCGGGCTTGATCAGCCGTCCTGTTCGCACCATGAGTTGCTGGCGCCGCCGAGGTCGAAGCGCGTGATGCGGGGCGCCGGTCTGGCGTTCGTCTGCCCCTGCTCAGCCCGTTGACATCGCGCTCGGTTGCTCAACCAGTGGGGCTCTGCTGGGGCGGTGGCCATCCGGTCCCGGTAGGCGAGTTGCCGACACCACCCGATCGCCGCGTTCAGGTGGAGGCGGTGATGAGTCTGGCGAGTGTGTCGGCTATGGCCTCGGCTCCCGCGTCGTTGGGATGGATGTGATCGCCGGAGTCGTAGGCGGGCCGCAGGACGCTCGGCGCGGCCGGGTCATACAGCAGGCGATCCAGGTCTGCGACGGTGTCGCAGTGGGCGCGGATCCACTCGTTGACGAGCTGGCGTGTCCGTTCCCCCTCGGGGGTGTCGAATCCAGGACTGACGCCGTCCGCTCCGCCGAAGGGGGACACAGTCGCGACGATCGTCGTCAGTCCCGCTCTCCCGGCTTGGTCGGTGATCGAGGTCAGCCCGGCGATGAGCTCGCCCGCCGACACCGCGGGCAGGCCAAGCATGCCCGGCATGCCGATGTCATTGATGCCGAGCTGCACGACGACGCGTGTCACTCCCGGCGTGGCGAGCACGTCGCGCTCGAAGCGGGCGATGCCACGTTCGCCGAAGACGTCACTGAGCAGCCTGTTGCCGGCAATGCCGAGGTTGAGCACGAGTGTGTCGTCGAGCTTGCCGGCCAAGAGGTCGGGATAGCGGTGGTGGGCGCCGTGGGCGGTGCCCACCCCGTCGGTGAGTGAGTCGCCGAAGGCCGCGACCACCTGGCGTCCCTCGGGAGCCTCGATGTCGATGCCGCTCAGGTAGAAGCGGGGTTCCACCTCTTCGGCGCCCGTCAGGTGCCTTCGGAAGACGGCGTCCCCGGCCACCACGTACCCGGTCTGCAGTGCGAAGGGATGGTAGGTGGCCAGCCCGGCATCTGAGGCGTGATAGGTGCTGACCACCAGGTCGGTCTCGCCTGCGGTGGCGAAGTCGACGGGATCGCTCACGGCTTCGGCGCCGGGCTCGATCGTCACCTGCGCTGTCCCCGCGAAGGTGACCGCGGTGTCGGTGCCAGGGGTGATCGAGGATCGGGAGTCGTGCGCGGCCACGTGGGTGCGGGCGATGGTGAGGGGTTGCTTGCCGTACTGGTTGCTGAGCCGTACCCGCAGACGATCACTGGCCCCGCGCACGCGCACGATCTGACGGAGCGTCTGATCGCGGAAGGCGCGTGAGGGGTAGATGAGCGTCATCGACTCATGCGCGCTGACCGGGGCGGATCTGAAGGCCGCCGTCCATGTGGTGGTCATGTGTTCAGTCCTCCAGGGAGCTCAGCAGGTGGCGGGTGAGGTCGCCGAGCCGCGCGGCGGCCTCGGGGGAGAAGGACGGGTGGTCCAGGCTGATCGGCTTGGCCTGCATGAAGGCACTGAGCGGGGCGGCGGGCGGGTCGTCGAGGAGGGCGACGATGGGTTTGACGCCTTCGGCGACCGGCGCGCCGTACCTCTTGAGCGACTCGACGTGGGCGGCGGTGGCGGCGTCATACTCGCCGCGGAACGCGGTGGACACCGGCCCCGGGTTGATCAGGACATAGCGGGTACGGCTGGCCGCCCGTTCGGCGGCGAAGGCGGCACCGAGCAGGTCGTTGGCACGCCCGGCCTGCATCTGGGCCGCGACCCCGTCGTAGCCGCGCTCGAGCATCGGATCGTCCCAGTGGATGCGGCCAATCGGGACGCCGGGTCCGGACACGTTGACGATGACTCCGGGATCAGTCAGGCCGTGGCTGAGCAGGTGGCGGCTCAGGTACTCCAGTGCGAAGGTGGCCTCGAATCCCTCGGCGGTGACATACCGGGCGGAGCGGAAGTAGCGGGCGCACAGCACGAGTGCGTCGACGGCCGGGTAGACGGCGTTGATCTCGTCGATGACGCGCCGGTTCTCGCTGACCAGGCTCAGGTCGGCCGGGATGGAGTGGGCGCCGGGGAGGGCTTTGGCCTTGTCGCGGCCGACGATGACAACAGTGTCGCCGCGGCACAGGTAGGTGCGGGCGAGCTCGCGGCCCATCCCGTCGGTGCCACCGGTGATCACGAGGGTCTTCACAGGGATGCCTTTACGGTCGGAGCGGGTTCGCGGGTGGGCAGGAGCGGGATGACGGCGAGAATGATCGCGATCATGGCGAGGGCGAGCCAGAAGATGCCGTGGAAGCCGGTGATCGGGTCGCCGGCGATCTGCAGGACGAGTGTGACCAGGGCGACGCCCAGTGCGGCGCCGAGCTGGTTGAGCATGTAGAGCACGGAGCTGCCCTGTGCCACCAGCGGGCCGGGCAGGCTGCGGTAGAGCGACCCCATGGTCGGGGCGCTGAAACAACCCATGCCGAGCCCGATCGCCAGCGCGGTGAGCACTGGCCAGACCTCGGCGGTGTCGGCGCCGATGCGAGTGAAGGCGAGCGCGCTGAGCCCGGCCAGGAGCGCGCCCGCCGTGGCCAGGCCGCGGGCGCCGAACCGGTCCGACAGCCGTCCGGCCAGCGGCATCGCGATCGCTCCGCCCAGCCCCGCGGGAGCCATCAGCAGCCCGGCGGCAAGCACGCCGTGCCCGTGTGCCTGCTGGTAGTACAGCGGCAGGGCGAACAGTGTGGCGAAGTTGGCCAGGCCGCCGAGCCCCATGATGGTAACGCTGGCGACGAAGCCGCGGCTGGCGAACAGCCTGGGCTCGATCAGAGGGGGCGTGCTGCAGGTCCGCAGCGCGTGCATGGCATAGCCAGCGATCAGCGCCGCGCCGGCGATCAGTGGGAGGGCGACCTGCCCGCCCTGCTCGGCCGATTGCGACATGGCCAGCACCAGAGCCGCGAAACCGGGCGCGAGCAGGGCCAGGCCCAGGGCGTCCAGCCGGGTCCGCACGTGGTCCGCAGGCGCCTCGTCGGGCACCACGCGCCGCGCGAGCAGGTAGGCGAGCATGCCGATGGGCACGCTGAGCAGGAACATCCAGCGCCAGTTCAGGGCGTTCACTACGGCGCCCCCCGCGACCGGCCCGAGGACGGGCCCCAGCGACAGCACCACTCCCATCAGTCCCATCACCCGTCCGGCGTGTCGCGGTCCTGCGGCGCGGGCCAGCAGAATCAGCACCAGCGGGTCCAGGATCCCGGCGCCGACGCCCTGGAGGGCACGGAAAGCGATCAGGCTGCCGACGTTCCACGCCAGCCCTGCTGTCAGCGAGCCCGCCGTGAACACCACCAGCCCCGCCAGCCAGAGCCGTTTGCCGCCGAACCTGTCGACCGCCCAAGTGGTGAACGGGATGGTGGCGGTGACGGCGAGCAGGAATCCTGTCGAGGCCCAGCCGACGGTGCTGAGCGAGGTGTCGAAGGCGGTGGCCAGGGTGTCGGTGGCCACGGCCGCCATCGTGCTGTTGAGAATGCCCAGCAGTCCGCCGAGCAGGATCACGGCGATCATCGCCAGGAGCCGGGGATCCAAACGATCGTCTATTGAACTCACGGGTTCAACATAGTTATCCAGTGCGTATGCATGCAACTTGGTAGTCCACCGCACTGAACCCGTTGGTATAGTCGGTTCATGAGCACATCGCGCGGACGGATCGACAAGCGGCAGGCGATCCTGCGGGGCGCGTTCGCCGTGTTCGCCCGGCAGGGCTACGCCCAGGCGTGCGTCCAGGAGATCGCCGACGAGGCGGGCGTGGCCAAGCCGACGGTCTACAACCACCTCACCGACAAGGCCACCCTGTTCAGGCACGCCGTTCAGGATGCGGCGCAGGCCGCCTTGCAGCAGCGCCTGGCCGCGCTGGAGCCGCTCGTCGAACCGGGCGACAACCTGCGCGCCACCCTCGAGGGCGTCGGACACGAGCTGCTGCGCCTGCACTGCGACGAGCACTCCTGCGCGCTGCGACGGCTCCTCTACTCGGAGATCATCCGCTTCCCCGACGTCCTCGACGTTGTCACCGAGTCCGGTCCGCACCGGCTCACCCAGGCGCTGGCCGACCGGCTGGCCCGCCTCGTCCTGGCCGGCCGCCTGCGCGCCACCGACCCCGAGCAGGCGGCCGAGCAGCTACTCGCCCTGCTCGTCGGCCCCTTGGAGGCTCGCAGCCGCATGGGCACCCGACTTCTCGGCGACGATGAACTGCAGGAGGTGGCTCGGGTCGCCGTCGACACCTTCCTCCAGGCTTACGCCCCCTCCGAGCGGCAAACAATCGCGTCCTAGAGTTGCAGGGCAGCGAACGGACTACCGCGGATAACTGATTGTTATCTGCGATACTGCCTGAATCGAGCAGGCAGAACGCCTCGCCGAACATGGGTCAGGTCGGCATGCTTATCTGCGACAGTGGCGTCAGGAGGTGGACATGGGCGAGCTTCATCGTCTGGAGCGCGGCGGATCACCACCGCTGCCCGCTGCGGCGGCTGCCTACCTAGCTACCTTGTCCGGTCCCGAGCAGCGCAACACCCGGCGCGCCTACCACTCCACCCTGCGCGCCCTGATCGCCGAGTTCGCCTCGCCCGGCACCCACGTCCTGCTCGCCGAGCTCGACAACGAACAGGGCGCCGAGCGACTCACCGCCTGGTTCGCCCGCCAGTGGAGCGGCCGCGCCGCCGCGACCTTCAACCGGCACCTGGACGCCCTCCGTTCCGCGGTGACCTTCTGGATGGACCAGGGCTGGCTGAGCGCCGACCCGACCCGCCGACTCCGGCGGCGAGGCCGTGCCCCTGATCGGACTCGCGCGCTGGCCATCGCCGACATCGAGGCGCTGTTCGACCTGGAGGCTCCACTCCGGGAAAAGACACTGTGGACGATGTTGTACGAAACCGCCGCGCGCGCCAGCGAGGTACTCGGCCTGGACGTCGAGCACCTGGACCGGCGCAACCGACGCGCCAGGGTCACCCGCAAGGGCAGCGCGGTCGACATCATCGTGTGGCAGACCCGCACTGCGCGCCTTCTACCGAAATTGCTCGTCGGCCGCAGCAAGGGGCCGGTGTTCCTCACCGAGCGGCGCGCCCGTGTCGCCCTCGCCGCCGGCGACCTGGACCCGGTCACCGGTCGGGCCCGGCTGTCCTACCGGCGAGCTGAAGAGATCTTCAACGAGCTGACCAAACCGCTCGCGCACCCGGATCTCACCGACCTGGAAGACCTCGTCGCCGCGCCCGGGTGGACCCTGCACGACCTTCGGCACTCCGCGCTCACCCACGCCGCCGAGAACGGCGCCAACACCGGCACTCTCCTGGCCTACTCCGGTCACGCCTCGGTCGCCAGTCTGGCCCGCTACACCCGGGTATCTCCCGACGCCCTCACCCGTTGGCAAGCCCGCCGCGATCCCCACCGCAGAGTCTGACCAGGCCGAACTCCTCTCGGCGGCCCGTTTCTGCCGTATTCCGGTGGCACCCCCCGTGGAGCCGACGGAGGAGGCTCACGGCGTCGTTCGCTCCCACCGGGGCGCTTCCGAGATACGGCGGGAAGCGGCTGTAAGACCGCGCACGAGCGGCGCCGGGCGCGGCCCCGTCATCGGCCAGGGGGCCGCGCCCGCGAATCAGAGGGGATGGTTACCGGCTCCCGGCGACTTGGATACCCTGCGGGGCTATGGTATTAACTCGTACACTAGTGTTCGAGTTATGAGGTGTCATGATCCACAGCTCCCCCACCGTCCATCACGCGCCGCCGGACCCGCGCCGATGGCGGGCGCTGACGCTGATCAGCGTCGCCCAACTCATGCTGATCCTCGACGTCACCGTGGTGAACGTCGCCCTGCCCGACATCGGAGCCGACCTCGGCCTCGACCGGGCCACCCTCACCTGGGTCGTCACCGCGTACACGCTGTTCTTCGGCGGCCTCATGCTGCTCGGCGGGCGGCTGGCGGACCTGTTCGGCGCGCGCCGCCTGATGCTCACCGGTCTCGCGATCTTCGTCCTCGCCTCGCTGACCTCCGGCCTCGCGGGCACCGCCGCCCTGCTGGTCGGCGGCCGGATCGGCCAGGGCATCGGCGCGGCCCTGCTGTCCCCCGCCGCGCTGGCAACCGTCACCACCACCTTCCACGGCCCGGAGCGCAACCGGGCGCTCGGAGTGTGGGCCGCCATCGGCGGCGCGGGATCGGCCATCGGCGTGCTCCTCGGCGGCGCGCTGACCGCCGGCCCCGGCTGGCGCTGGATCTTCTTCATCAACGTCCCGGTCGGCCTGGCCGTACTCGTGGCGCTGCCCCTCGTCGTCCGAGTCGGTACGGCACAGCCCACGCGGCAGCGCGTCGACCTGCCGGGGGCGCTGCTCGTCACCGCCGCCACCGGATCCCTGATCTACGGCCTGGTCAACGCCGGGGACGAAGGCTGGGGTGACCTGGTCACGGTGGCGACGACGGCCGCCGCGGCGATCCTCTACATCCTCTTCGCCGTAGTCGAGCGAGCGGTGCGCACCCCGCTCATGCGCGTCCAGCTTCTCGCCCAGCGGCCGGTCCTGGCGGGCGCGTTCCTGATGCTGGTCGCCACCGGGCTGCTGATCGGCCTGTTCTTCCTCGGCTCGTTCTATCTGCAGCGCCATCAGGGGTACAGCGCCCTGGTCACCGGCCTGTTGTTCCTGCCGGTGGCGGTCGGCACCGGCCTGGGCGCGCACCTGGGCGGCCGGCTGGTGGGGCGCCTCGGCGGGCGCGTCCCCGCGGCGACCGGCCTGGCCCTGGCCGCGATCGGCACCGGGCTGGTCGCCGTGCTCGCCATCACCCCCGTCGTCCTGGTGACGGGCCTGGTCGTCGCCTCGGTCGGACTCGGAGCGGTGTTCGTGTCTGCCACCACCACCGCGCTCTCGCTGGTCGCCCAGCACGAGTCGGGGCTCGCCTCCGGTGTCGTCAACACCTTCCACGAGCTCGGCGGGGCGATCGGTGTCGCGGTGGCCTCCAGCCTCGCCGCGCCCAGTCTGATCGGCGGTGCCGTCACCGGATTCACGAACGGGTTCACGGCCTGGGCGGTCACCGCGGTGTTCTCAGCGGTCGTCACCCTCGGCCTGTTGCCCTCAGGGAAGCTGCCCGCGCTCGACGGACCGCACGTCCACTGACAGGGCCGCACAGCGCCCCCGCGTACTGCGATCTCGCTCCGCGGGGCGGACCGTATACGGTTCCGGGCAGGGCGTGTCGTCGCCCTGCCGAATCCGTATCGACGCCCGAACCCGGATCGACGCTCGACCCCAGATCGACGCTCGACCCCGATCGACCAGGAGCCAGGTCCATGACGCCTCCACGCCAGCGGCCAGCCCGGCGCGCCGACGCCGAGCGCAACATCGCGGCGATCGTCGCGGCCGGACTCGACCTGCTGGTCAAGGACCCGGACGCGAGCACCGCCGACATCGCCAAGGCCGCCGGCGTCGGCCGGGTCACCCTGTACGGGCACTTCCCCACACGAGAAGCCCTCCTCGAAGCCGTGCTCGACCACGCGGTCACCCTGGCGAACATCGCCCTCGACGACTCCGCCTACGACGAGCTCCCCGCGCCTGAGGCGATCAGCCGGCTCATCGTGTCCAGCTGGGAGCTCCTCGACAGGAATCGTCGTCTGCTGGCCGCCGCCGACCGCGTCCTGCCCACGGAGCGCATCCGTCACTACCACGACGAGGCGCTCGCCCGCGTCGAGCGGCTCATCCTCCGCGGCCAGGACGACGGGGTCTTCCGTACGGATCTGCCGCCGACCTGGCTGGTCGCGCACTTCTACGCCACCCTGCACAGCGCCGCACAGGAGGTGGACGCGGGCCGGCTCGACCAGAACGACGCGGCCCGGGTGCTGAACACGACCCTTCGCGCCGTCTTCATGGCCGGTTAGTAGACGCACGTCTCCGGCGGTCCTCTCACCCCGCCGAACATCAGCCCCTCATGGACCGAGATTCACCGGGCCGTCACCAGTGAGGGTGAAGGGCTGAGGCTACGGGCGGCGGTTCGGGACGAAGCCGGTCCGCGCGATGAGGCCGTCCAGCACGCCGGACCGAATACCGCATCCGCTTGGGCCTGGTGGCGACCATCGCGGTGAGCCCGTCGACGTCACGAGGGGCGAGATCGGCCAGAGCACGCTTGAGCGCCGATCGCACGGCAGCCGGCAGCTCCGTGGGCCGATCGTCATACCTCGGTGAGGTGACTTCAGTCCTTCAACCTCTGCCACAACCACACCGTGTAGTCGTCTTGGAGATGGATGTCGTCGAGCTGGAGATGGTCCGGCGGCGGCTTCAGCTCTGGAACAGCGCGGGGTTGGCCACGACGAAATCCCGGACGCTGGACGCCCGCCTTCCAGTGACCTCCTCGACGTCACGCGTCGCGCGGTCGTAGCGACCTTCCGAGTGGAGGCGCGCCATGACGGCGAGGTGCTCGAAAACGTGGTCGGGCAGCCCGAGCGCGCTCAGTTCCCGGTCGACCCACTGCCGATAGGGCACATCGACGTACGTGACGGGCCGGCCCAGCGCTTCGGAGAACTCCGCCGCCATGCCGGTCATGTCCTGAGATCGCGGCCCGGTCAGTTCGTAGACCTTCCCGATGTGCGGGAAGGGGTCCGAGAGGACGGCCGCGACCACTTCGGCGACGTCACGGGCCGCGACGGGCGAGGTACGGCCGGAGCCGAACGGCAGCCGGATCGTGCCGTCCTTCGCGATCGAGGAAACAGCGAAGGCCATGAAAAGCGGGTTCTCCATGAACACGGTCGGCCGTACGTGCACGACCGGCAGGCCGGACCATTCGAGGACCTGTTCGGCGAGCCAGTGCAGCCGCTGCTGCGTCGATTCCGCCGTACTCGTGAGGCTCATCTGGGAGACCGTCATCTGCGAGATGTTGACGAATACCTCCACGCCCCCCTGCTCGCGAGCGGCGGCCGCCGCGGTGACCGTCGCGTCGACGTACGAGGCGGACACGCTCATGCCGAAGTACACGCGGCGGCAGCCGGCCATCGCGCGGACGACATCCGCACCGCGCGTGAGATCGCCGGCCACGACCTCGGCTCCCGTCGCGCGCAGCGCCTGGGCCAGGTCGTTCTCGTGATGGACGAGCGCACGAACGGGGAGGTCGCGCCGCCGCAGAATCTCGACCACGGTTCGACCGACCGCTCCGACGCGCCCCGCGGCGCCGGTTACGAGAATGGGTCGCATATCGGACATCGTCATCTCCTCGCCGGAATCAACGATCCGCTACCCACCCGCCGCTCGGATCCTCGTCGCCCGGCCGGCGACGCGCCGCCCGGTAAGCCCGTTGGTAGGCGCTCGGACCGAGGTGCCGGCATGCGACCCTCCGTGCCCCGTAGTCCGCCCGTCGCCCCGACGCGACCAAGTGTGACCAGCGACTACGCGTGGCCACGGCCCCTTTCTGACGTATTCGGTGCCCCACCCCCACGAGGGCTGTCGTCAGCCGAGGCAGGAGCGGACGGCCTTGGCCAGGTTCGCTGCCCGTGGGTCGTCGGGCCGATAGTTCCAGAGGTTCGTCACGTAGGCGAAGCCGACACCGGCATCGGGGTCGGCGAAGCCGATCGATCCGCCGGAGCCCGGGTGACCGAACGCCCCCGGCCCGGTCAGCGGCATCGGCGGGCAGGCCCGCCAGAACCCGAGCGACATGTAGAAGGAGCGGTCGGCCGGGAGGTTCAGCCCCGGCGGCAGTCCGTGCATCGGCGTCCTGTCGGTCTGGACGACGGTCATCCTCTCGACCGTCGACGGTTCGAGCAGCCGCACCCCATCGACGTCGCTGACCGTGGCGGCATACACCCGCGCCACCGATCGGGCATCCGCGAGCATGTTCGCGGCCGGGAACTCGGCCGCGCGCCAGGCGCGCGTGACGTAGACCTCGGGGTTGGTCAAGGCGCCGCCGAGCTCGCCGGCGCGGGCCTGGACCGAACCCGGAGCCCACACGGCGTTCACCCAGGCGGTGACCGTCTCAGCATCGAGCCCGGTCGTCGCGATCAGCCCGGCCAGCAGCTCCTCCACGCTGAACGGGGCGGCATCGTGGAGCCGGGCCACCCGCTTCTCTTCCTTCTCGGGCAGCCCGATCCAGGCGCTCAGCCCGAGAGGGGCGGCCACCTCCTCGGCGAAGAACGTGCCGAGCGACTTGCCGGTGATCCGGCGTACGACCTCCCCGACCAGGAACCCGTACGTGACGCTGTGATAGACGTGCTCGGTGCCCGGCTGCCACAGCGGCCTCTGCGCCTCGAGCGCGCGGATGACCGGGTGCCAGGCGCACGCCTGCTCGAACGTCAGCGGCCCGTCGACGATCGGCAGACCGGCCTGGTGCGACAGTAACCAGCGCACCGGGATCTGCTCCTTGCCGGCGGCGCCGAACTCCGGCCAGTACCGGGCCACCGGGGCGTCCAGATCCAGCTCACCGCGCTGAACGAGCATGTGGGCACAGATGGCGGTGGCACCTTTCGTCGTGGAGGCCACCTGGACGATGGTGTTCCTGCGCCACGGCCGATTCGCCTCGCGATCGGCGAGGCCGCCCCACAGGTTGACCACGGGGCGGCCGCCCACGTAGACGCTGCACGCCGCACCGACCTCGCCAGAGTTTCTGAAGTTCGCGCGGAACGCGTCGGCGACCTTTCCCCAGCCGTGCTCGACACCGCGCTCGCCATCGCCACCACCACCGCTCACGGAGGCGTAGGCGCGGCCGGCGAGGGCGGCATGTGCGCCGGCGAGCGCGCCGGCGCCCAGCACGCCCCTCAACACGGTCCGACGCCCGACGTGTCCCTGTTCGGGTGTCCCGCTTGTTGTGTCTGCCACGTTGAGATTCCTTTCTAGAGAGCTGAAACTCAGAGATCTGAGACTTCTGGAGAAGACGTACGCTCTGATCGACCGGGACGGTCCGCGTTACTGAATCGGCACGGCAAGAGCGGTGCACGAGGAGCACGAGCGGTTTCTGTCGAAAGGCGACCCGGCCGTCAGCCCCAGTCCGTCGTCTCGCTCCGGCTCGTACTGGGTGATGCCGCTCAGGGGAGGCCGCTGATGAAGCGTGTCCCGACTGTTCCAGTGCGGCAGGAGATTCCCGTGAGTCGCGGTGAGTCCGCAGTGAACATCCCGACCTGTGGGGGCACGGGATGGGACAGGGGCTGGTCAGCATCGCGCGAGTGATGCGTAGACGGTGAAGCGTCCGGCCCGTTACGAACCCTCGCTTGTCATCGGTTCGTGGTTACGCGTCCCAGGTGACCGGGAGGCTCTTTACGCCGTAGATGTCGGCGATCTCCGGGCGCAGGGCGACCTCGTCGGCCGGTACGGCCAGGCGCAGCGTGGGGAAGCGGTTGACCAGCGCGGGGAACGCGACCCGCATCTCCACCCGGGCCAGCTGCTGGCCCAGGCACTGGTGGATGCCGTGACCGAAGGCCAGGTGCCCGCCGTCCTGCCTGCGCAGGTCGAGCACGTGGGGGTCGGTGAAGCGCTCGGGGTCGCGGTTGGCGGTGACGTAGGACAGGATGACCGCCGTACCGGCCCTGATGGTCTGACCGCCCAACTCGACGTCCTCCAGCGCCGTCCTCATGAACGTCTTGGCGACGCTCAGATACCGCAGCAGCTCCTCCACGGCCCCGTCGGCGAGCGCGGGCTCGGCGCGCAGCGCGGCCAGCTGCTCCGGGTTGCGCAGCAGCGCGAAGGTGCCCAGCGCCAACATGTTCGCGGTGGTGTCGAACCCGGCCGACAGCAGGATCAGGGCCATCCCCCGCAGTTCCTCATCGGTCAGGTCGCTGTCGAGCAGGTCGCTGAGCACGTCGTCGGTGGGGTTGGCGCGCTTGGCGGCCACCAGCTCCGCGAGGTAGTGCTGTGTCGCGGTGTAGGCCGCGATCAGTTCCTCGTCGCCGGCCTCCCCGCCGAGGAACGCGTCGATGTTCTCCTGGAAACGGCCGCGGTCCTCGTACGGCACGCCCAGCAGCTCACAGATGACGATGGAGGGAATGGGCTTGGCGAAGGCGGTCACCAGGTCAGCCGTCGGTCCGGCCTGCTCCATCGCGTCCAGGTGCTCGGCGGTGATCTGCTCGATCCGCTCGGTGAGCAGCCGCATCCGGCGTACGGTGAACTTGCCCACCAGCGGCTTGCGGTAGCGGCTGTGCTGGGGCTCGTCCATGAGCAGGAACTCGCCGGGCGGCGCCGGGGGGACTTCGATGTCGCCGTAGTCGATGGTCGGGTGGTGGCGCATGAGCTCCTTGCGCGAGCTGAACCGTGAGTCGGCCAGCACCGCCCTGACCAGGTCGAATCCGGTGACCAGCCAGCCCTGATGCCCGTCGGGGAAGGTGAATCGGCTGATCGGGCCGTGCTCGCGGATCTCGATCAGCTCCTTGGGCGGGTCGAAGGGACAGCCGGGCTGACGCGCCGTCGGCATCACCGTGAGGGTATGGACAAAATCGTTCATGACTTTTCCTTTCGATGTGCAGGCACCCGACCGACCTAGGAGATCTTGCGGCGGTACGTGGTCATGGCGAAGCCGTACGCGACGATGAGGATGCCGACACACCAGGCGAGGGCGATCCAGATGTCGGTGCCGACCGGCTGCCCGGTGAACAGGGCGCGGATGGCGTTGACGATGGAGGTCACCGGCTGGTTCTCGGCGAAGACGCGCACCGGGCCGGGCATGGTGTCGGTGGGCACGAAGGCCGAGCTGAGGAACGGCAGGAAGATGAGCGGGTAGGAGAACGCGCTCGCGCCTTCCATGGTCTTGGCGGACAGGCCGGGGATGACGGCGATCCAGGTCAACGCCAGGGTGAACAGGATCAGGATGCCCGCCACCGACAGCCACGCCGGCACTCCCGCCGAGGAGCGGAAGCCCATGAGCAGGGCCACGAGCGTCACGACCACGAGCGAGATCAGATTGGCGACCAGCGAGGTCAGCACGTGCGCCCACAGCACCGATGACCGCGCGGTCGGCATGGACTGGAAGCGCTCGAAGATACCGCCCTTCATGTCCATGAAGAGCCGGTACGCGGTGTAGGCGATGCCGGAGGCGACCGTGATGAGCAGGATGCCGGGCAGCATGTAGTTCACATACGAATCCGACCCTGTTCTGATCGCGCCGCCGAACACGTAGACGAACATCAGCATCATGGCGATCGGCATGATCGCGGTCGTGATGATGGTGTCCGGGCTGCGCGTGATGTGGCGCAGGGATCGTCCCAGCAGGACGGCGGTGTCGCCGAAGAAATGCTTGCTCATCGTTGTTCCTTATGCCTTCGTGCCGACGAGGGTGAGGAAGACGTCCTCGAGGGTCGGCTGCTTTTCGACGTATTCGACCTTGGCGGGCGGGAGCAGTTGCTTGAGCTCGGCCAGGGTGCCGTTGACGATGATCCGGCCCTCGTGGAGGATCGCGATCCGGTCGGCGAGTTGTTCGGCCTCGTCCAGGTACTGCGTGGTGAGCAGCACCGTTGTGCCGCGATCGGCGAGTTCCTTGACGGCCTGCCAGACCTCGATGCGGGCCTGGGGGTCGAGGCCGGTGGTCGGCTCGTCGAGGAAGATGACCGGCGGATTCCCGATGAGGCTCATCGCGATGTCCAGGCGGCGGCGCATGCCACCCGAGTACGTCGACACCTTCCGGGCGCCCGCGTCGGTCAGCGAGAAACGCGCGAGCAGGCCATCCGCGATCTCGCCCGGACTTTTGAGGTGTCGCAGTCGGGCGACCAGCACGAGGTTCTCCCGCCCGCTGAGGATCTCGTCGACGGCGGCGAACTGCCCCGTGAGGCTGATCGATTCGCGTACGTCCGCGGCCTGCGTGGCGACGTCGAAGCCGTTGACGCGGGCCGTCCCCGCGTCGGCCTTGAGCAGCGTGGACAGGATCTTCACGGCCGTGGTCTTGCCCGCCCCGTTGGAGCCGAGCAGGGCGAAGATGCTGCCCCGCGCCACGGTGAAGTCCACGCCGCGCAGCACCCGCAGTTCCTTGTACGCCTTCTCCAGGCCCTGCACCTGGATCGCCGCAGCTTGCTGTGTCGTCATCAGTCTGTCCTGTCCTTTGTCGTGGTGTTCTCGCCGGCGGCGCGCTCGATGGCGCTGGTGAAGCGGTTGCGCTCCCGGGTCCTGTACTGGCCGAGGGGGTAGTTGGCCATGAACGCCTCGACGAACTCCACCGGGTCCGCGCCGAAGATGTCGCGGATCGGGGTGCCGTCCGCCGCGCCCTGCTCGAACAGCTCGGCAAGGTCGTCGTACATCGCCATCGCACCGGCGCCGTCGGCCGGCCCGAAGTGCATCAGGTACCGCTCCAGCGCTTCGACCGCGATGCGGTAGTTCTCGGGAAGCTGCTTGATGCGTGCCTTGTACTGCCGGTAGCGCTTCTTCTCCTCCAGCGATCCGGTGACGATCTCCAGGTACTGCAGGTAGCGGCTCTTCGGCTCGTTTGATCCTGTAGTCATGCCTACTTGCCTCCCTTGCGGAGCTGTTCGAGCCGGTCGGCCAGGAAGCTCCAGGTTCGCCAGAACTCTTCGAGGTACTCCCGTCCCTGGTCGTTGAGGGAGTACACCTTGCGCGGCGGCCCCTTCTCCGACGGGACCTTCTCCACGTCGACCAGGCCGCGCTGCTCGATCCTGACCAGCAGCGCGTAGATGGTGCCCTCGGCGATGTCGGAGAAGCCCTGCTCTCGCAGCCACGCCGTGATCTCGTAGCCGTACGCGGGCCGGCCGGACAGGATCGCCAGGACGATGCCCTCCAGCGTTCCCTTGAGCATCTCCGTCACGAGCTTGCCCATGGAACACCTCTTTCAGCTACTTCGTGTCGCTAGCTACCGGTACAAAGTAACACTTACTACTGGTACCTAGCAACACCGAATAGCTGAGATGTGAAACGGAAGCTTAAGCGTGTGGGTGCGGGCGGGCGGCCTGGTCGCTGTTCGTGAGCGAGTCCGTCATCCCTTAGGCCAAGACGGGCTCCGTCGGCCCACTGGAGAGTTCGATCGTCGCGGACGAGGCGGGAGCGCCCGCGACCACGAGTGCGCAATCACTGAACGGTTCATGGCATCCACCATCACCGAAAGCGCTGATACCAGGCCGTTGCCGTGCTGACACGGCCGCCGACACGACACCGCAGCAGGCCTGCTTATCGCCGGGGCATCCCGCCGGCCTGACACGCCTCCCAAGGGGCGGTTCGGCGTCCACGGGATCCTCCCCGACGTCTTCGCGGATCGGGGTCCCGTTCGCCGCGCTCTGCTACGGCAGGCGCGGCCTCGGGAGGGTGTTCAAACACCCCCTAGGGGTCCGTCCAACGGAACGGCGCCTACTCGCAGAAGACGCGCAAGTGGCCATCGGGCTGCTCGGGCTCCACGATCGCCCCTCCGGCGCCGACCAAGGTCCGACTTCGACAGCTACCCGGTCCTACTGCTCTACTGCACAGCCCAGCGCCCGCCGGTGCCTTGGGTCGACGAACGGTGTTACTTCCCGGCCGTGCCGGGTTTCCCGCTGATGGACTCCTGATAGATGTCCGCGTAGGTGCGCGAGTCCTTGACCAGGTCGTCGCAGAAGGCGGCGACGTCGTTGCCGATGAGTTCCAGGACTCCCTTGCCGGCCGCGACGCCCTCCTCGAAGAAATCGACGATCCCTGAGAGCAGGCGCCCGTCTGGCAAGTCGATCGGTCCGACCTTGAAGAGGTACCTCTGAATCTCCTTGTAGACGATCTGGTAGTCCGACGGGAGCGCCTTGACCCGGGCCATGTGCGCCCGCCACTGCTTCTTGCCCGCGATGATGTCCTGGATGCCCACGTCAGCCTCCTAGCCGGCCCAGTTTCCTTGCGACGTTCCTGTTCAACTGCTCGCGCCACCGGTCGCGATGGCTCCGAGCCCCTTCTCCGCCGGCCAGCGCCGCGCAGAAGCCCTCGATGTCGTCACCCAGTACCTCGTGAATGCTCTGCCCATCGGAGGCTGTCTCTTCGAGCAACCCCAGAGCATTGTCGAGAATCGGCATCAGGTTGCGGCCGGTGAAGTCCGCGTAGGGAAAAAGGTGACCCTTGATCTTCTCCCACGCCGCCCGGTAGTCGGCCGGCAATGCCTCGGCCCGGGCTTCGAACGCCTTCCATTCCCTGGTGAGATCGCTGCCTGTCATGGTCTCCCAGAAGTTCATCTGCCGCCCTCCTTGAGCTTGTCGATCCGTGAGGAGACGTACTCCCATTTCGCCCAGAACCTCGCGAGTTCTTCGCGCCCCGCGTCGTTGAGCGCGTAGAACTTGCGTGGCGGGCCCACCCCGGACGGTCGTTTCGTCACCTGGACGAGCCCGTTCTTCTCCAGCCGCAGCAGAATGGTGTAAACCGTCCCCTCGACGACATCGATGAAGCCGAGTTCGTTCAGCCGACGCGTGATGGCGTACCCGTAGGTCTCCTCGCTGCCGATGATTTCCAGCACGCAGCCCTCAAGCGTGCCCTTCAGCATCTCCGTCAGGTCGTCCATCGTGGATCCTCTTCGGTTCCTGGTACCTTGTAGTACCGAGTACCGCTATACGGTACCACAGAGTAGTGAACCAATGTCCAGCGAGTGGCGAGCACAGACCACGGCAGCGATTCGAATCATCGGCCCACGACTGGACGCTCGACATCACCACCGGGCCCGGCGGCGTCGACTCCATCGTCACCTCCGGAGCACGCCATCGGTGGCGTTCCACGTTGCCCGGGTCCCCGTGAAAGCCGTGGCCAAAGACGTGAGCCCCTTTCTCCCGTACCTTGGTCCGCCCCAAATAGAGCCGGAGCTAACCGAGCTCTAGGGCTGGTACACGTACGGAGTGGTGGTGCTCAGCGGCTCGAAGCCGAGCCGGCGCAGGATGGGGCGGCTCTGGCTGGAGGCGTCGACCTGCAGATAGCGGTAACCGCGCTCGGCCGCGACGCGCGCACGGAAGGCGACGAGCGCCCGATAGACACCCCGCCCGCGCCAGGCCGGTACGGTTCCCCCGCCCCAGAGACTGGCGAAGTGCGTGCCCGAGTGCATCTCCATCCGTGCCGCGCTCACCGGCACGTCACCGGCCATGGCGACGACGGCTGCGACCGAGCCGGGCTCCTCGGCCATCTGCGCGAGGAACCTCCGCATGATCTGGGGGCGAGGCGTACCGAAAGCCCTCTCGTGAACGTCCGTCATGAGATCCACCCCGGCGGCGTCGGTGACCGGCAGCAACCGGATCCCCTCCGGAAGTTCGACGGCGGTGGGCAGGTCGCGGATCTCTGCGACCATCAGCGCCTCTTCCGGCTCGGGCACGAAACCGGCCGCTCGCAGCCGCCCGGAGAGGTCGTCCGGCCGGTCGTGGGCGTACAGCTTCCACTCGAACTCGCGCCCGATCGAGGTGAAGTAGCGCACCTGCGCCGTGATCGCCGCGTCCGCGGTGGACCGGTCGAGGTCCGACCAGACGACGCCGTTCCAGGCGTCGTCCGGGCCGACCTGCCGCACCACGCCGTCGGCCCACTCGACCCGCGCGCCGGGGCCGTCGGCCCGCATGTCCTGCCTCATCTGGCGGTCGAAGGCCGCCAGCACCGTGTCGCGATCCATCCGGCTACCCCAGCACCAGTCCTGCGGAGGTGACAACCGGATTTCGCCGCCGTCCCCGGCCCGAGCCGGGCAGGTCGATCACCGCGCGTCGCAGGGCGAGGGTGGAGTTCGGCCCGTCGCCCGCCCCTTGTAGCGCGGCCCGTGTGTGTCCTCCTCCAGGCGCTGATGGGCGGCGGGTCGACGGGGACGTACGCGGATGCGCGCTCGCCGACCGGCAGCATTCGTCAGAAAATCCCTAGACAAATCAAGATCATCTGCAAGTCGGCGTCGATAGCGTCGCCGCCATGATGCAAAAAGTGATGACCTTGCTCGTCGCGGCGGGCGTCGCCTCGCTGACCGCTCAGATACCGGCGTCGGCGGCGTCCTCCGGGACCACGATGCTGCGACTGCGCGGCGGGCTGACCCTGGAGATCCCGAGTTCCTGGCAGGTGTACGGCAGCGCGGACCAGGTCCGGGTGGTGACGGGTTCCTGCGCGCGGCCGAAGGCGAAGTATTTCGAGCCCCGGTGCGACAGCTTCTGGGTGATCGGGCCGAAGGCGCTCAAGACCGGAGGCGAGGGCTTCCAGCGATACGACCCCGACCAGGGCCCGTACTATCCGGCGAGCGACGTGGCGCCGTGCGCGACGAATCCCGCGTACGGCCAGGTCCTGGGCAAGGCGATCACCGCGGCGTACCGGAACGTCGGCGTGATGCACAAGGCGCACTATCGCGTGTACCCGGGCCGGTGCGTACGGTACGACAACGGCCAGCAGAAGACGACGTTCAGGCAGCGTGAATGGTATCTGCCGAAGGAGAAGATCCTGATCGTCGATCAGTGGGCCACGCCGGGACTGGCGACGATCGTGCAGAACGCGCTCTGGGACTACTGACCGCCGTCGAGCGACCGCAGTCGGAGAACACCCTCGCCGGGCTGCCGCATTACCCGCCACCGGTGCGTACGCCGTCGAACTAGGGCACGCCGAGCGCTTCGCCGAGGCCCTGGCCGCCGACCGATCACGCGGGTCAGCGCCCGGAAAGGGTCGGGCTCATGACCTCGTGGCGACCCGCCTCCACGGGGGCTGTGTGCGGGATCCGGAACGTCACCGGGCTTCAACCGGGACGGGCGGCGGTCGGATATCCCTTTGACGGAGTGAGTACTCACTCCGTACGCTTTCGCGTATGACAGAAACGACAGACACGCCTCCCCGGCGACGCGCGCCGGGCATGACCTCCGAACAACGCAGAGCGATGATCGTGGCGGCGGCGCTGCCGCTGGTCGCCGAAAGCGGCGCCGCGGTCACCACGAGCCAGATCGCCCGGGCCGCCGGCATTGGCGAGGCCACCATCTTCCGGGCGTTCAAGGACAAGGACGAGGTGCTGGACGCGTGCGTGGCCGAGGCGGTGAATCCCGACCACGTCCTGCGCGAGCTGGCCTCGATCCCCCTCGACCAGCCGTTGTCCGCACGGCTGATCGAGGCTGCCGAGGCATTGCGCGCCCACCTGGAGCGCATCGGCGCGGTGATCGGGAGCCTGCACGCCTCCGGCCACAGCCGCGGCCGCTCACCCGGTGACCGGCCGCCTCCGGGCAGCCGCGAGGCGTCGATGAGAGTGCTCGGCGACGCCGTGACCGAGCTGATCGAACCCGATCGCGACGCGCTTCGCCTGGAGCCCGGGAAGGTCGCTTCGATCTTCCTCGGGATGCCCTTCACCCGGCTCCACCCCGCTTCCGGCGGTGCGGAGGCGACCTTGGAGGACTTCGTCAGTGTCCTCCTCCACGGTGCACTCAATGACCCGGGGAGCGTGACGTGACCATCACCCTGAACCACACCATCGTCCCCGCGGTCGACAACCGCCAGGCGGCCCGGTTCTTCGCGTCGATCATGGGTCTGGAGGAACTGCCGCCCGCCGGCCGCAACGGACACTTCGCCCCCGTACGGGTGAACGAGACGCTGATCCTCGACTTCATGACCGTGGAGAATCCCGAAGGGCACCATCTGGCGTTCGATGTGGACCCGGCGACCTTCGACCAGATCCTGGCCCGCATCCGCGCGGCCGGCGTGCCATACGGCAACGATCCGGCCCACCCGGACAACGGGCGGATCGATCATCCGCTGTGCCCGCGCGGCCTGTTCTTCGTCGACTCGGCACGGAACCTGTACGAGGTGATGTCGCCGGCGTGACGCCACTGGCGGCAGTCGCGACGAGCATGCGGTCCCACGTCGTCCGGACGGAAGACGCGGATCGCGGCGCATGTGTGGTCGTTACGACCGGAGGTGCGTTCGCGGTCCGGGAGGAGCCGATCCGCCTGGTCGGGCGTCGGCGCGGAACGCTCGGGCGCTCCAACAGAGCGGCCCGAAGGCGCCGCACGGCCGATCAGCGCCGGAGACCGTCGAAGACGACCTCCAGGACGCGGGACTGGATCTCCGGGGTGGCGCGTTCGGCCGCGCGCGAGGTGCCGACGATGAGCACGATCAGTTCGGGAACGCCGATGTCCGCGCGGACGGCCCCCGCTCGCTGGGCGCGGTCGAGCAGCGCGCCGAGCGCCCGGGGCAACTCCTGCCGCCCCTCGGCGAGGACGTCGTCCACGTCGACACCGGCGGCCGTCAGCGCCTCGGTGTAGGCGTTCTTCGTGGCCGAGACGTCCACGATCCGGGTGAGGAAGGAGAAGAACGCCTCGGCCGGGTCCTCGGCCGCGCACAGGGCGTCGGCCTCGTCGGCGAAGCGCCGCATGAGCCCGGCGAACACCGCCTCGATCAGCGCCTCCTTCGTCGGGAAGTGCCGGAACACGGTGGCGATGCCGACGCCGGCCCGCCGGGCCACGTCCTCGGTCGACGCGGACGTCCCGTTCTCGGCGAACACGGCCTCGGCGGCCTCCAGGACGCGAGCCCGGTTCCGCGCGGCGTCCGCGCGCATCGGCCGGCCCGCCGGGGAGGCGCTCAACGCGCCACCCCATGGACAAACGGAGTCATCACTTCGTATCCTCTAATCGGAGTCACGACTCCGATTGTATCGGCGATCAGAGGAGACAGTCATGAGCACGACCACGGCCGGGCCCCGCGAGATCTTCGAGCGCTATCTCCGCGCGGGGCTGACCGAAGACCGCGAGGCGCAGGCCGCCCTGTTCAGCGACGACGCCGTCATCGAGTTCCCGTTCGCCCCGCCGGGGACCCCCAGCCGCTTTCAGGGACGGGAAGAGATCAGGGCCATGCTCACCTCGCTCGGCCGGGGGACGGCGCAGGCGGGCATGCGCCTCGACCAGGACAAGAGCGTCATGACCGTGCACGAGACCGCGGACCCCGAGGTGATCATCGCCGAGATCGAGTTGCACGTGGACGTGGAGACGACCGATGACGTGCTCAAAGTGCCGTACGTCCAGGTGTGGCGCGTCCGTGACGGCCGGGTCGTGCTGTTCCGGGACTACTGGGCCACCACCACGGGCGACTTCGTCCGGATCGCGCTCGGCGACGCCTGAGCTCCCGGGCTCCGCTCCCGGCATGGACGGAGCGCCCTACGCAGGCGGTGGACGGGCAGCCACCGCGTACGAACGAAAGGGGCAAGGAACGATGACGCGCGTCGCGCAGGCCAGGGAGATCGCACGGCGATGGGTGATCGAGGAGGGGGTGGGCGTACCCGGTTTCGCCGGCGCGTTTCTCACCGGCTCCACGCTCTGGGCGCACGGTGACGAGGAACTGGAGCCGAGTTCCGACGTGGACGTGATGGTGGTGCTCGACACCGCCGAGGCACCGGCGAAGCTCGGCAAGTTCGTCCACCGCGGCGTGCTGCTGGAGGTCTCCTTCATGCCCGCGGCGGCGCTCGGCACGCCGGAGGCCGTGCTGGGGGACTACCACCTGGCGGGCGGTTTCCACGTGCCGAGCGTGCTGGCCGACCCCACCGGGCGGCTGACCGAGATCCAGCGGGCCGTGTCCGTCGACTTCGCGCGGCGGCGCTGGGTGCTGGCGCGCTGCGCGCACGCGGCGGACGCCGTACGCACGATGATCAACGGCATGGACGCGGCGGCGTCGTTCCCCGACCAGGTCATGCCGTGGCTGTTCGGCACCGGGGTGACGACGCACGTCCTGCTCGTCGCCGGGCTGCGGAACCCGACCATCCGGCGACGGTATGCGGCCGTCCGGGAACTGCTCGCCGAACGCGACCGGCTGGAGTGCCACGAAAGCCTCCTCGAACTGCTGGGATGCGCCGAGATGGGCCGGAGCCGCGTGGAGCACCACCTCGCCGTGCTGGAGAAGGCGTTCGACGCGGCGGCGGCGGTCCAGGCGGAGTCGTACCGCTTCGCGTCGGACGTCAGCGATGCGGCCCGCGCGATCTCGATCGGCGGAACCCGAGAGCTCATCGGACGCGGGCTCCATCGCGAGGCGGTCTTCTGGCTGGTCGCGACGTACGCGCGGTGCCTGGCGAAGCTGTCCGTCGCCGGTGCCGCCACCCGGCCGCACGAGGACGGCCTGCGCGAGCTGCTCGCGGACCTCGGCGCGGAGACGTTCGACGATCGGCGGCGCCGCGGTGGGCGCGTGCTGGCCGCCCTGCCCGAGCTCTGGCGAACCGCCGAGGCCATCGCGCCCTCGTGATCGCGTAGCTCCGTGGAAAATACGACATGAGGTGTCGGGTATCGGCGACATCATCATGGAGCCGGTGACCGTGGACACCGGCCCGATGAGAACACTGACGAGCACGCATGTGAGGACGCATATGTCAGCAGCACTTGACGGCAAGGTCGCCCTGGTGGCGGGGGCGACACGCGGGGCCGGCCGAGGGATCGCGGTCGAGCTCGGAGCGGCCGGGGCCACCGTCTACGTGACCGGCCGCAGCACCCGCGAGCGCCGCTCGGAGTACGACCGGCCGGAGACCATCGAGGACACCGCCGACCTGGTCACCGCCGCCGGAGGCCGGGGCATCGCGGTCCCGACCGATCATCTGGTCCCGGACCAGGTCCGGGCCCTGGTCGAGCGCATCGACGCCGAGCAGGGCCGGCTGGACGTCCTGGTCAACGACATCTGGGGCGGCGAGCTGCTGTTCGAGTGGGACTCCACGGTGTGGGAGCACGACCTCGACAAGGGGTTGCGGCTGCTCCGGCTCGCGGTGGACACGCACGCGATCACCAGCCATCACGCGCTGCCGTTGCTGTTGCGTCACCGTGGCGGGCTGGTGGTGGAGATGACCGACGGCACCGCCGAGTACAACCGCGACACGTACCGCAACTCGTTCTTCTACGACATCGCCAAGGCCGCCGTGCTCCGCATGGCCTTCGCGCTCGGCCACGAGCTGGGCCCGCGCGGCGCGACCGCCGTGGCACTGACGCCGGGGTGGCTGCGCTCGGAGATCATGCTTGACGCCTTCGGCGTCACCGAGGAGACCTGGCGGGACGCGCTGTCGAGCCAACCGCACTTCTGCATCTCCGAGACGCCGTCGTTCGTCGGGCGTGCCGTCGTCGCGCTGGCCGCCGACCCTGACGTCTCCCGCTGGAACGGGCAGTCGCTGTCCAGCGGGCAGCTCGCCGGTGTCTACGGCTTCACCGACCTCGACGGCAGTCGGCCGGACGCCTGGCGTTACATCGTCGATGTTCAGGACGCGGGGAAGCCCGCCGACGCGACCGGCTACCGCTGACCGACCCGATCCCGGAACCTCGCTGGTCGCCCGGTGCCGTCACGGGCGCCAGCACAGGGCGGGGTCGGGGTGGTCGAAGAAGCCGAGTTCCCGGTAGAGCGGTACGCCGCCATGCGCGAGCCGCGCCGCCAGTCGTCCCGCGAGCCCTGACGCTTCGGCGAACCGATAGAACTCTGTCAGCGGTGTCGACTCGGGGTCGTGAGCACCGTTCATCTGCCGGCAGAACGCCTGTCGGACACTTCCTGACGCTGGTAGAGAGCGGCCGCGCGCCGGGCCGCCCGCGCCATCCGCTCCCGCAGTTCCGGCGGGTCGAGGACCTCGGCCTCCGGTCCCAGCCGCAGCATCTGGTCGTAGGCGACCTCCTGGGACTCCACCGGCAGCCGCACCGTGACCCGGCCCTCCTCGTCCGGCTCACCCGCCGTGTCGAGGGCCTCCGCCGCCGCCGTGCCCTCCAGCATCCGGGGCAGGCGTGCCACGCCTCGGGCGCTCAGCCGTACGGTGACGTGCTCGCGGAGCAGCGACCGGGCGAACTCGGCGGATTTCGCCTCCCAGAAGGCCGCGAGATCGAACTCCGCGTCCCTCGTGAAGCGCTCCTCCCCCGGCTCGGCCGCCTCGAACCGGTCCACCCGGTAGGCACGGAACCGCCGGTCGTCCGCGCGGGCGACGAGGTACCAGTGCCCGGCCTTGAGGACGAGCCCGTACGGTTCCACCGTGCGCTCGCGGGCCGCGCCGTCGCGCGCGTACCGGGCCCGCAATACGCGGTCCTCCCACACCGCGCGCGCCACGGCGCCGAGGAGCGCGGGCGGGCGCGCGGTGCGGAACCAGGCGGGCGCGTCCAGGTGGAACCGCTGCGTGACCGTCCCCGGGCCGTCGCCAAGGATCGCGGCCACCTTCAGCCGCGCGGCGAGCGCCTGACCGGCCAGCCCCATCTCGTGCAGCGGGCCGGGCAACCCGGCCAGGAGCAGCACCTCGGCCTCGGCCCGCTCCAGCCCGGTCAGCCGGGTACGGTACCCGTCCACGAGCCGGTAGCCTCCGGCCCTTCCCCGTTCCGCGTACACCGGCACGCCGGCTTCGGCCAGTGCGGCGACGTCACGCTGGACGGTCCGCTCGGACACCTCCAGCTCCGCCGCCAGTTCGGCGGCCGTCATCCCCCGCCGTGCCTGCAACAACAGCAGCAGGGACAGGACCCGTGCGGCCCGCACCGCTCACTCCTCGCGCCCGGCGGCGGAACCCGCCGGGGACAGGACGGCGACTCCGGCCCGGCGGACGGCCGCGTGGATCCCGTCCAGGAGGATGTCGAGCCCGACCACGAACGTCCTTCTCGCCTCCCGCTCCAGAAAGGGCGTGGCGTCGTCCTCGGCCGGGGGCGCCGTGTCGCTCTCGAGCCAGGCGACCATCGGGAACCGCGTGAAGAAATCGGGCACGACCTCGCGCAGCAGTGCGGAACGGGTCTGCCACCACTCCTCGTCGGGCACCCCGGTCGCCGTGGCGGCCTCCCGTGACTCCGTGACCGTCTGGGCCGCTCCGCGTACGAAATGGAAGAGCGTGCCGACGACCCGCCGCACCACGGCGGCGTCCAGGCCGGTCTCGCGCAGGATGGCGAGCAGCGTTTCCAGCATGACGTACTCGTTGGGGCCGAGCACCGGCCGCGCCTGCGACACCTGGAGCACCCACGGGTGACGCAGGTAGAACTCCCAGGTGTCCTCGGCCCAGGACGTCACCGCCGGTCGCCAGCCCGCCTCCAGGTCGTAGTCGGCGGGCAGCTCGGCGAGTGCCCGGTCGTACATGAGGTCGACCAGCTCCCCCTTGTTGGGGACGTAGGTGTAGAGGGCCATGCCCGTACGCCCGAGGCGTTCGCCCACCGCGCGCATGGACAGCGCCGCCATCCCGTCGGCGTCGGCGACGGCGATCGCCGCGTCCACGATCACGTCGACGCTCAGGCCGGGCTTGGGGCCCCGGCCGCCCCGCGCGGCGCCGGACCCCGGAACCCGCCACAGGAGGGACATCGAACGACGTGCGTCACCCTGCCCGGCGAAGACGACCACTTGCAACTCCTTATGGCATAAAGTAATCTCTCACTCCATCTCTTTACGCCATAAGGATATCAGTGGCACCGGTGGGTTCCGCCTCGGTTCGCGTACGTGGCCGCCCATGTTTTTGCTGCTCATCACATTTTGGGAGGACTTATGGAGAAACCCCCGGTCATGTTGATCAAAGTCGTCGAGGTCGCGCGGATCACGCCGCACATGGCACGCGTCACCTTCACCGGGGACGGCCTCGCCGATGCCATCGGCGCCGAACCCGATCAGCAGGTGAAGCTGTACTTCCCGCGCCCCGGGCAGGCCGTACCCCGCCTTCCCGAGCCGAGCGCGGACAGCGACGCGTACCGCTGGTACCAGGCGTTCCTCGAGATCCCCGAGGACGAGCGGCCGTGGATGCGCAGCTACACCGTCCGCGCGTACGATCACCGGCGCGGAACGATCGACGTCGACTTCGTCCTGCACGGCGACGCGGGCCCGGCGACCCGATGGGCGCAGTCCGCGAGCCCCGGTGACACGCTCGGCATGTTCGGCCCGTCGGCGGACTTCGCCCGGCCCGTCCCCCTCAGCGTGTCCGTCTCCGGGTCCGACTGGCTGTTGTTGGCCGGTGACGAGGCCGCGCTGCCCGCGATCGGCACGGTGATCGAGTGGCTGCCCGAGGGAAGCCGCGCGGTGGCCTTCATCGAGGTCGGCGACGCCGACGACGAGCAGCGGTTCGAGACGCTCGGCGAGGTGACCGTGCACTGGCTGCACCGGGGGCCGACCCCGGCCGGACGCTCCGATCTACTGGTCCACGCCGTACGCGACGCCGAGTTCCCGCGCGGGTCGGTGTTCGCCTGGCTCGGCGGCGAGTCGGGCGCGGTACGCGCCCTGCGCAGGCACCTCGTCGACGACCGCGGCGTCGACAAGCGGTCGATCGACTTCACGGGATACTGGCGACTTCGCCTGACCCAGGACGACGCCCCGACCGAGGAGGATCTCGCCGAGGCGCGGGAACGCCTCGCCGACGCCCGGGCCCTCCAGTGATCACCGTGCCCGCATGACCGCTGAGCTGCTCATCCTCCCCGCCCGCGGGACCCGGCCGCCGTCCGGCCCCTCCGTACGGACCGGCCGGGCCTGAGGGGGTACGACGCGGCGATGCGCGCGGATGCCGCCGGAGCCGACTAGCCTACGCATCTCGGGGCAGCCGAGCCCTCGGGGCGAGGCGGACAAGGAGCGGCGTGCTGAGGCGGGCGATCATCGTGATGGCGGGCGCGCTTGCCCTGATTCTCGGAGGGCACGGGCTCCTGCCGGACCTGAACGGGTTCACGCCCATCCTGGAGAGCCTTCTTCCCTGGCTGGGCGTCGGCGTTCCCGTCCTCCTGATCGGCGCGTTGTTCAGCCGCTCGTGGAAGGCGGTCGCCGCCGTGGCGCTCCCGGCGCTCGTGTGGGGGGTCATGTTCGGCCCGGACCTGCTGCGCACCCCTCCGGGCGGGACGAGCGACCTGTCGGTCGGCACCCTCAACGTGGGCGTGGTCAACGCCAGCTCGGGACGTGCCGTGCACGCCGTGGCGAAGGGCCGGGACCTGTTCGCGGCACAGGAGCTGACCCCGGGCGGTCCGGCGGCCAAGGAACTCGACCGGCTCTTCCCGCACAAGGCGCAGGTCAGCACCATCGGCCTGTGGAGCCGCTTCCCCATCGTCGAGCAGCGCAGGGTGGACATCGGCCTGGAGTGGACCCGCGCGCTGCGCGCGGTGGTGAAGACGCCCAAGGGGAAGGTGACCGTCTACGTGATGCACCTCGCCTCGGCACGGCCCGGCGCGACGGCCCGTCGTGACGAGACCCTGGCCAACGCCCGGCGCCTCGTCGACCGCGATCCGAGCGACCACCTGCTGCTCCTCGGCGACCTCAACACCGCCACCACCGACCGCGTGCGCTCGGGGCTGGTTCCGCCGCTCACCGACGCCCAGCAGGAGGCGGGCGGCGGCTTCGGCTTCACCTGGCCGTCGTCGTTCCCGATCACGCGGCCCGATCACATCCTCTACCGGGGCCTCACCGCGACCAGCGCGGGCGTCGAGGAGGCGACCGGCAGCGATCACCGCGCCGCCGTCGCCTCGCTCCGGTTGAACTGAGGCCGCCCATCGCCGCGCCCGCCCATGTGGTGCGGGCTCAGGCGCGGTGCAGGTACGCCAGGGTCTGCTGGAGCTCGGCCTCCAGGACGGCGCTCGCCTCGTCCACGTCGCCGCGCGTGATGGCGTCCACCAGGGCGGCGTGGGCCTCGTCGCCATGGTCGGGATCGTTCTCGCGCAGCGCGAGCAGGTCGACCACGTCGATCAGCCCCTGACGCAGGGCCGGGGCGAACTCCGCGAAGAGGTCCGTCAGCACCGGATTGCCCGCCGCCGCGACGACCGCGGCGTGCAGGGCGATGTCGGCGTCGACGAAGGCCGCGTCGTCGCCCCGCCCGGCCGCGCGGCGCGCGTCCAGCGCGGCGGCCAACGCCGTGACGTCGGCGTCGGTACGGCGGGCGGCCGCCAGGCGGGCGGCCTGCACCTCGACCATCATGCGCACCTCGTACACGTCCGTGACGGCCGCGCGGCGCAGGCGGGCGGACCAGTCCTCGGCGGGTTCCGTGGCGACCACGAAGACCCCGGATCCCTGGCGGGCCTGCACCAGGCCGGCCCCGGCGAGGGCCCGCAGCGCCTCGCGCACGGTGGAGCGCCCGACGCCGAGGGTCGCGGCCAGAGCGTTCTCCCCGGGGAGTTTGGTGCCGACCGGCCAGTGCCCGCCGGTGATCTGCTCGCGCAGGTGCTCGGTGGCCTGTTCGACGAGCGGGCTGGGGCGGAGCGTGCCGAGCGGCATCCGGATGTCACCTCTCAGGTTGTCTGAGGACCTGTGTTGTGGTTAGTGTACGCCCATGATGTCGCGTGGTCTCCTTCTTGGCCGCCGCGGCGGGGCCTGAACCGACCGGCACCCCGCCGCGGCGCTCGCCCCTGCTGGTCGACTCACCCCACGACCGGCCAGGAGTCCCCGCCGATGACCACCCGCACCCCGTCCTCTTCCCCGACCGTGTCCCCGACCGTGTCCCCGGTCTCGCCTCCGTCGCCGACGGCGTTCCCCACCCTGCGCACGCCGTACGGCCCCGTTCCCGCCGACGCGCCGGCGTGGAACCCGCAGCGGCCGAGCGCGATGCCGTACCGGCGCTATCGGCCCGCGCACGAGCGCGTCCGGGTCGTGTCGGAGGACGAGCGCGGCTGGCCGTCCCGGCGTATCGAACGGGCGCCCCTCTGGGTGCCGGTCGACCTGCGCGACGGCAACCAGGCGCTGGCCGAGCCGATGGACCCGTCGCGCAAGCGCCGGATGTTCGACCTGCTGGTGGCGATGGGCTTCAAGGAGATCGAGGTCGGCTATCCGTCGGCCAGCCAGACGGACTTCGACTTCGTCCGGCACCTGGCCGAGGCCGGTGCCGTACCCGACGACGTGACCATCGTGGTCTTCACCGCGGCACGCACGGACCTGATCGAGCGGACCTTCGCCTCCGTCGACGGCCTGCCGCGCGTGGTCGTGCACCTGTACACCGCGACCGCGCCCACCTGGCGGAACGTGGTGCTCGGACACGACCGGGCCGAATTGCACGCGCTCATCCGGCGGGCGGCCGAACACATGGCGCGGATGGCGGACGCCCGCCCCGGAGCGCCGGTGCGGTTCGAGTTCTCCCCCGAGGTCTTCAACCTCACCGAGCCGGACTACGTGCTGGAGGTGTGCAACGGCCTGACCGCGCTGTGGGACGCCTCCCCGGACCGGCCCGTGATCCACAACCTGCCCGCCACCGTCGAGATCGCCACCCCCAACGTCTACGCGGACCAGATCGAGTACATGCACCGCCACCTGGACCGGCGCGAGGCGGTGATCCTGTCGGTGCACCCGCACAACGACCGCGGCACCGGCGTCGCCTGCGCCGAGCTCGCCGTGCTGGCCGGAGCCCAGCGCGTCGAGGGCTGCCTGTTCGGCAACGGCGAGCGCACCGGCAACGTCGACCTGGTCACCCTCGCCCTGAACCTCTACTCGCAGGGCGTCGACCCGATGCTCGACTTCGGCGACATCGACGAGATCCGCCGGGTCGTCGAGCACTGCAACCGCCTCCCGGTGCACGAGCGCCACCCGTACGCGGGCGACCTGGTCTACACCGCCTTCTCCGGCACCCACCAGGACGCCATCAAGAAGGGTCTGGCCCACCACGACCTGCGGGCCGCCGATCTGGGCGTCGCCGCCGGCCGGGCTCCCTGGGACGTTCCGTACCTGCCGATCGACCCGGCCGACGTGGGCCGCGACTACCAGGCGGTGATCCGGGTCAACAGCCAGTCGGGCAAGGGCGGCATCGCGTACCTGCTGCACACCCACCACGGGCTCGACCTGCCGCGCCGCCTGCAGATCGACTTCTCCGCCGTGGTGCAGCGCACGACCGACGACGGCGGCCGCGAGGTCACCGCCAAGGAGCTGTGGGACCTGTTCCAGGCCACCTATCTCGCTCCCGGGGAGGACGGCCCGCTGTCCCTGACCGGCTGGACCACGAGCGAGACCGCGCCGGGCAGGCACGAGTTCACCTGCGTGCTGGACGCCGGCGGACAGCGGCGCGAACTCAGCGGCGGCGGCAACGGCCCCCTCTCCGCGCTCGCCGACGCCCTGGCCTCCGCCGGTGTCACCGTCGACATCCTCCAGTACGCCGAGCACGCCACGGGGCAGGGGCCCGACAGCCCGGCCATCGCGTACGTGGAATGCCGCGTCGGCCGGACCACGTGCTGGGGAGCCGGTCAGGACACCTCCGTACTGACCGCGTCGGTGCGGGCGGTGATGGCCGCCGTCAACCGCGCCCGGGGACACCACACCGACCGCTGACCGGCTCTCGATCGTGCCCCTTCCGGTGCCGGTAGTCCTTTTCCAGCGGAATGCGCAATATGAGGCGATCGAGACCATAAAGGGCGCCGTGTTCGAGGGGCTCGTGCGAGCACTGCGTCACGACACCGCGGGCGGGCGGGTGCGCGTCGGCCTCCGTCGCCGTCGCCCGTGAGGACGCCGTCGTCCTCGCCGAGGCGTACGGCCTGGCCGACGGACGCGCGCCGGGCGGCCTCCGTACTTGAGTGCCCTCAACGACCCGCCCGTCTCAGGGGCGCGACTTGTCCCATCAGCCGAGAACGCTTGAGCCCTGGGATCCAGGCTGAGCCCTTTTCTGGGCACTCCCGATCGATGGTGGGCTTACCCGTGCTGCGGAGTGGATGGTCCAGTTTGCATAGGGATTTGCCTCGGCGATGTTTACGCGCGCTTGCTGTCGGCTATGGTAGTGAATGCGACGATATGGGGTATTTGTTGTGAGTCCCTGTTGCAGCGGCCCGTGAAAATTCTCGCCGCCGACCACCCGATCGGGAAGTGTCTTCGTTCAGGAGAGAGAGTCTTCTGCGTTCAAAATTCGAGCAATGCTGACGAAGGGGCGCTGTTCTCTATGAAAAGGACAACGAGATTACGGATTTAGTCGCGTCCTGTCGTTGCGGTGCTATTCGCCATGACTGGAGCGGCTTCCGCAACCGAACCAGCGATGCGCCGAGCGGGTCCTGACGACGCAAGCCCTACGAGCCCGCACGGTGACGATCGGCACGGCCAAATCCCGCCTGGGTTGAAGGGCGGCGGTCCCTGACACGGTGGGCGCTGGTTGGCGTAGAGACGCTGAAGTGGCCTGTCATCTTTCCTCAACCTCCGCTACCTGACTGAGGAGTATCGTGAGGATTTTCGCGCTTCCAGAACCGGGGAGAACCCCACGTCGGTCTGTGCTCGCGCTCGCGGTGGCCTTCTTGACGCTCGGCGCTCAGCACGCCGCAGCACCCGCGGCCCATGCCACCCCGCTCACGACCGCGAACGTCGTCGCGCGGCCGGCCCGGGGCAACGTGGTGATCGAGTGGAACCGGGCGCTGCTCGACATCGTGCGCAATCCGCACGCGGAGCCGTCCACCGTCCACCCCACCCGTAACTTCGCCATCATGAGCGCAGCCGTCTATGACGCGGTCAACGCGATCAGCCGCGCTCACCCCCTCTACGGCCCCAGCCTCACCGCACCACGGGACGCATCACGCCCCGCCGCGGCCGCGGCGGCCGCGCACGACACCCTCACCGCCCTGTACCCGGCGCACAAGACCAGCCTGGACCGCCAGTTGTCCACCGATCTCGCCGGCATTCCCGACGGCCGCGCCAAGCAGGAGGGCATCAAGGTCGGTGCCCAAGCGGCCCGCGCCATCATCGCCCTGCGCGCGCACGACGGCGCCGACGCCACCCCGCCGCCCTACGCCACCACCGGCAAACCCGGCGACTACCGGTCGACTCCGCCCGCCTTCAAGGCGCCCGAGTTCACCCACTGGGGCAAAGTCACCCCATTCCTCCTCCGTACCGGCCACCAGTTCCGTCCCACAGCGCCCCCGACGCTGACCAGCCGTGCGTACGCGGCCGCCATCAACGAGGTCAAGACCATCGGCGCCGCCCGCAGCACCACGCGCACGGCGGAACAGACCACGCTCGCCAAGCTCTGGGGCGGCCCCGCCCAGAACTACTGGTACGACGTCGCCCAACAGGTCGCCCTCGCGCGCCACAGTGACATCGACCAGTCGGCGGACATGTTCGCCCTGCTCAACCTCACCCTCGCCGATGCCACCATCGGCATCTACGACGCCAAGTACACATACCGGTTCTGGCGGCCGATCACCGCGATCCGCCTCGCCGCCGACAATCCGCAGGTCAAACGAGACCCGGCATGGACCCCGCTTGTCACCACCCCTCCGGACCCGTCCTATCCAGGCATGCACAGCGACATCAGCACGGCCGCCGCCACGGTACTCGCCGGCTTCTACGGCGACCGCAACACCTTCACCCTCACCTCACCGGCCACCGCCAGCAGCCCCCGGCCCTACACCAAGCCCTATACCAGCCTGAGCGCCACCGCGACCGAAGCCGGGCTCAGCCGCATCTGGGGAGGCGTGCACACCCGGCTCGACCACAAGTCTGGCAACGAACTCGGCGCCGCCATCGCCCGCTACGCGCTCGGCCAGTCGAAGCTCGCCCCAGCCGTGCCGAGTTCGCCGACCGGAAAGACCCCGGCCGGCAGCGCCAGCCCCGCGAGCACGGGCTGAGTGCCGTCGTCCGGGGTAAGCCGCCATACGCACAACGTCGAGCGGGGTGTTACGACGCCGACGGCCGGGGTCATGGGAGGGAGCAGGCGGACGTGGGAGATGCGCGGAGGATGCCACCCCGCCCGGCCCGGCTGCGGCTGGCGGCAGCCGCCGGGCTCGCCCTGGCCGTGACGGTGGCCTTGTACGCGTTCGGCCGGATACACACCCCGGACTACGCCAGCAGCCTGTTCGGACGCCGCGGCGACGACGCGAACCTTCTGAAGGCGCAAGTCGGTACGGCGCTGCTGGTCCTGGCCTTCTACCAGCTCATATTGGCGCTGTGGATCTACCAACGGCTACCCGGGGCCGGCGCCGCCCCCCGCCCGATACACCTCGCCCACCGCATCGGTGGAGCCGTGCTGTTCGTGCTCTCGCTACCCATCGCCTACCACTGCATCACCGCCTACGGAGTGCAGACGGACAGCGCCCGGGTCGCCCTGCATTCCCTCGCCGGCTGTTTCTTCTACGGCGCATTCGCCGCGAAGGTACTCATCGTCCGCAGCCGGCACCTACCCGGCTGGGCGTTGCCGCTCGCCGGCGGCACCCTGGTCACCCTCATCGCGATCCTGTGGTCCTCAGCGGCGCTCTGGCAGCTGGCCCAGCCGTAGTTGGCAGTCAGCCGCGCGCTCATCGACGCCGTCAGGACTGGGATCCGCCATCGCACGGTCGTCGCCCGAGCACAGCGGCGACGTGGCTCCGCGCCTGGCATGCATAAGGAGGCAACGGCCCCGTCGGAGCGCACCGGCAATTCAGCGGATCCGCCTGGCCGCCCTACCGCCCAGGTGGAGGAACGCGGACGGCACCGGTGTGGAGTCGACGATCCAGTGGGTGTCGAACCATAAGTCGTCGTCTCTGGCCGGTTCCCGGATCCGCTTGACCAGGGGCGACGCCGCGCGCAGGATGATCTTGAACGCCCTCTCTTCATGTCCGCTCCCGCTCGTCCGCCGCGTAGTCGAACCCGGGTCAGGCCGGGTCAGGCCGGGTCAGGCGGATACGTCGGCGAAGTAGGCGCGCAGCAGCCGCCGTGCCTGGTCGATCATCGCCGGGTCGCCCTGGCGCGAGGCGCGGAAGGCCAGGGCGAGCGCCACCGACGTGGCCTCGATGGCGAGCCGCATGACGCGATGCGGGTCGGCGATCGGAGGCAGCCCGATCTCCTCGACGGCGAACGCGTAGAGCCGGTCGGCCAGCACGTCCCCGCCTTCCTCCGTCTCGCCGTCGGGCAGGAAGGACGCGCCACCGGGGCGGGTGTCGGCGAAGTCGACCACGGTGAAGCCGGGGACGCTGCGGCGCATCTCGATGGTCTCCTCGATGACGATCTCGGCCGCCCGTGGCCAGGTGAGCGCGGGCTCGTCGGCGGAGCGGCGCCGCAGCCGCTCGATCAGCAGTTCCAGGTTGCGCATGGCGAGCTCGCGCATCATGCCGGGCTTGCCGTCGAAGAACTGATAGACCGTACCGCTCGGCACACCCGCGCGGCGGGCGACCTCCGAGGTGGTCAGGGCGTCGAAGCCGACCTCGTCCAGGAGCCCGGCGCAGGCGTCGAGGATCCGTTCGACCCGTTCGATGCTGCGTTTCTGGACCGGCCTGCGACGGATGCCGTGACTGGCCAACGTGATCCCCTCCAGGGTCTTAACATGACACCCCGTCATGTTCTAACGTGGCGCCCACTCACCTTAGGACAGGAGGGGCGTCCGTGGCCGATCGGCGCACCACACCCGAACCCGACTCTGGATGCGAGTCCGGTCACAACGCCGAACACGATGCCGAACCCGACGCCGAACCTGACGCCGGACGGGACGCCGAACCTGACAGTGAGCGCGGCACCGAACGGGACACCGCCTTATCCGAGGCGCTCACCTCATCCGACTCCGGATCGGGTGCCGTACCCGCGGAGCCCACCCGGAGGGTCTCCGTCGGCTGGATGTCCCTCCTCGCCATGGTCCAGATGGGGATCGTCATGGCCTCCACCACGGGAGGCCAGATCCTGCTGCCGTCCCATGTGGAGCGCATCGACCCTCTGCACAAGGAGGCGTCCCTGGCCGTGGTCTTCGCCGCGGGAGCCGTGTTCACCGCCATCGCCAATCCGGTGTTCGGCGCGCTGTCGGACCGGACCGTCGGCCGGTTCGGCCGCCGCCGCCCCTGGATCGTGACGGGCGCGCTGCTCTGCGCGACCTCCCTGGTCTTCCTCGGCGGCCAGGAGTCGCTGGGCGGACTGGTGGTGGGCTGGTGCCTGGCCCAGCTCTCCTTCACCGCGATGATGGCCACGGCGGTGGCGACCGTCCCCGACCAGGTACCCGTACGCCAGCGGGGCAAGGTGTCCGCGTTGGCGGGTGTGGGCCAGCTCACCGGGCCGCTGCTCGGCGGCCTGGTCGTGACGATGGCGGTCACCGGCCTGTTCCCCGGGTACGTGGCGGTGGCGGCCCTGGTCCTCCTGACGGTGCTGCCCTTCGGTCTCCTCACCCGCGAGGCCCCGATCGCGCGTTCCCCCGGCCGCAGGCTGGAGCCGCGCGCGTTCGTCACCGGCCTCTGGATCAGCCCGCGCCGCCATCCCGATTTCGCCTGGGCCTGGCTGAGCAGATTCCTGATCAATCTCACGCTCTCGATGGGAATCGGCTATCTGCTCTTCTTCCTGAGGGACGCCGTGCGGTACGAGCGGCTCTTCCCCGGATCCACGGCCGAGCAGGGCGTGCTGGTCCTGGTGACGGTCTTCACGCTGAGCAGCGTCGCGCCGGGCCTGCTGGCGGGCTGGCTGTCAGATCGGATCGGGCGGCGCAAGCCGATCGTCTTCGTAGGCGGCCTGACCATGGCCGCCTCCGCGCTGGTGCTCGCCACACTGGCGAGCTGGCCTGCCGTCATCGCCGCGGCGGCACTCCTCGGCGCGGGCACCGGAATGTTCGCGTCGGTGGACCAGGCCATGGTCACCCAGCTGCTGCCCGCCGCCACCGACCGGGCCAAGGACCTCGGGGTGGTGAGCCTGGCGAACTCGGCCGCCGGCGTCCTCGGCCCGGTAGTCGCCGCGCCCCTGGTCACCTCCGCCGGCGGCTACCCCCTGATGTACGGCGTCGCGGCGGCGTTCGCCGCGTGTGGCGCCCTACTCGTCTGGAAGATCCGCGGCGTTCGGTAGAGCGCGCGGAAGAGAGAGGAAACGATGCCCGACCCGACATCCGACCCGACATCCGACCCGATGCCCACCTCGATGCCCACCTCGATGGCAGGCCCGATTCCGGCCTCGATGGTCGATCCTTCGAGCGGCACCATGCCCATCCCCATGCCCATCCCCATGCCCATCCCCATGCCCATCCCCATGCCCGATCCCGCGGCCGGCCCGTGGTGGCGTGACGCCGTCGTCTACCAGGTGTATCCGCGCAGCTTCGCCGACGCCGACGGCGACGGGGAGGGGGATCTGCGCGGCGTGCGGGCGCGGCTGGACCACCTGGCCGATCTGGGCGTGGACGCCGTCTGGCTCAGCCCGTTCTATCCCTCTCCGATGGCGGACGGCGGCTACGACGTCGCCGACTACTGCGACGTGGATCCGCGGTACGGCACGCTGGCCGACTTCGACGCCCTCGTGGTGGAGGCGGCGGCCCGCCGGATCAGGGTGATCGTGGACATCGTGCCCAACCACTGCTCCTCGGAACACCCCTGGTTCAGGGAGGCCCTGGCGGCACCGCCGGGCAGCCCGGAGCGCGACCGGTTCATCTTCCGCGACGAGCCCAACAACTGGCAGTCGAACTTCGGCGGCCGCGCCTGGACCCGCGTCGCCGACGGCCAGTGGTACCTGCACCTGTTCGACTCGGGACAGCCGGACTGGAACTGGCGCAACCCCGACGTGGTGGCGATGTTCGAGCGGGTGCTGCGTTTCTGGCTGGACCGGGGCGTGGCGGGCTTCCGCATCGACGTGGCCGCCATGCTGTACAAGCAGGAGGGCCTGCCCGATCTGCCGCCAGACCGCCAGAACGCCTACCTCGTCCCCGACGGCACGCCGGTGCCGTACGAGCACCAGCCCGAGTTGCTGGAGCTGTACCGGTCCTGGCGGAAGATCCTGGACTCCTATCCCTCCGAAGCGTTCCCCGGGCCGCGCGGCACGGTGGCCGAGATCTGGTTCGACGACGCCGCCAGGGCCGCGCCGTACCTCGCCGGGGACGGCCTCGCGCAGCTGTTCAACTTCCGGCTGATGCCGACACCGTGGTCCGCGGCCGAGTTTCGCGCGGTCATCGACGACTCCCACCGGCTCGCCGTCGAGACCGGCGGCTCTGTCCCGTGGGTGCTCGGCAACCACGACGTGCCCCGCATGGTGACCCGGTACGGCGTCGACCAGGCCCTCGTCCGCAACCCCACCCCCGACGTCCTGCTCGGCCGCATCGACGTGGACCGCGCGCTGGGGACCCGCCGGACCCGCACGGCGGCGCTGCTGCTGCTCGCGCTGCCGGGCGCCGCCTACATCTACCAGGGCGACGAGCTGGGCCTGCCCGAGCACCTGGCCATCCCGGACGATCAGCGCCAGGACCCGATGTTCGAGCGCACGGCCCGGACCTTCATGGGCAGGGACGGCTGCCGCGTGCCGCTCCCCTGGTCCGGTTCCGCCGCGCCGTACGGCTTCGCCGACCGGCCGGTCCGCACCTGGCTGCCGCAGCCGGGCGACTGGGCGGACCTGGCGGTCGAGCGTCAGCGGGCCGACTCCGGCTCGATGCTCGCCCTCTACCGGGCCGCGCTGGCGGAACGCCGCCGCCATCCCGCGCTCGGCGACGGTGACATGACCTGGCTGGATCTCGGTCCCGACGTGCTGGCGTTCGGGCGGGAACCGGGCTTCGTCCTCGTCGCCAATCTCGGTACGGAGCCGGTCGAACTGCCCGCGCACGGCGAGGTGCTGCTCGCCAGCGGGCCGCTCGACGGCGACCTGCTTCCCGCCGACACCGCCGTGTGGCTGCGGACCGGCGCCTGAACGCCTCACCACGGGAGGACCATGATGATCTACGACGCGGACGCGCGGCTGTGGCTGCTGTCCACTCCGTCCAGCGGTTACGCCGTCCGGCTCGGCTCCGACGACGCCCCGTACAACGTGCACTGGGGGCGGCGGCTGACGATCGAGCAGGCGCGCAGCCTGCCGCCGGACCGTGAGGAGCTTCCGGCCGAGGGCGCCGGACGGTTCGGCGCGGCCTCGCTCCAGATCCGGTACGGCGACGCCGTACGCGGGGTGGAGTGGCGCCACCTCGGCCACGACCTCGACACGGACATTGATACGGACGTGGGCGGTAGCGCGGGGGGCGAGGCAGGAGGCGGGCACCTGGCGATCCGGATGGCGGACCGGCACTACCCGCTGGAGATCACGCTGCACTATCGGGTGCGGTCCGGCAGTGACGCGATCGAGCGCTGGACCCGGCTGCGCAACGCGGGGAGTGAACCGGTCACCGTCCTGCGCTGCGACTCGGCGGCCTGGACGATGCCGCCGCGCGAGGGCTACAGGATGACCCATGTGGTCGGTGACTGGGGGCGGGAGTTCCAGGTCCGGCGTGGTCCCGTACCCGAGGCCGAGACGGTGTTGACGAGCAGGCGCGGGCACAGCGGCCACCAGGTGAACCCGTGGCTGATGCTCGACGCGGGCGACGCGACCGAGGACCACGGCGACGTGTGGAGCACGGCGCTCGCCTGGAGCGGGAGCTGGCGCATGACCCTCGACCGTGACCAGGACGGCCGGGCCGGATGGACCGGCGGGTTCGGCCACGAGGGGCTGACCTGGCGGCTCGAGCCGGGCGAGGAGCTCGAAACGCCCGTCTTCGCCGGCGTGTACGCGCCCGACGGTTTCGGAGGCACCAGCCGCCGCTGGCACGACCACATCCGCCGGCACGTCCTGCCCGCCCCCGACCGCGTCCGACCGGTGATCTACAACTCGTGGGAGGCGACCGAGTTCGACATCTCCGAGGCGCAGCAGATGGCGCTGGCCGACCGGGCCGCGAGCGTCGGCGTCGAGTTGTTCGTGATGGACGACGCCTGGTTCGGCGGGCGGACCGGTGATCACGCGGGGCTGGGCGACTGGTGGCCCAACCCGGACCGCTTCCCACGCGGTCTCACGCCTCTGATCGACCACGTGAAACGGCTCGGCATGAGATTCGGCATCTGGGTGGAGCCGGAGTCGGTCAACCCCGACAGCGACCTCCACCGCGCGCATCCGGAGTGGGTGCTGCACCAGCCGAACCGCGCGCGGACGGAGGTGCGCAACCAGCTGCTGCTCGACTTCTCCCGCTCCGACGTCGCCGAGTGGGCGCACGGCTGGCTGGACGACCTGGTGACCAGGAACGACATCTCCTTCCTGAAGTGGGACATGAACCGCCCCTTCACCGAGGCCGGAGACGACGTCTGGATCCCGTACATCCGGAACGTGTACGCCGTCATCGACCGGCTGCGCGCCGACCACCCGGACCTGCTCATCGAGGGGTGCGCCAGCGGCGGCGGCCGGGCCGACCTGGGGATGCTGGCCCGTACCGACCAGATCTGGACCTCCGACAACACCGACGCGCTCCAGCGGGTCGCCATCCAGCACGGCTACACGCAGATCTATCCCGCCTGCACGATGGGGGCCTGGGTCACCGACAGCCCGAACCAGATCACCGCCCGCCCGTCCCCGGTCCGCTACCGCTTCCACGTCGCGATGGCGGGAGCGCTCGGCATCGGCGGCGACCTGCGTGCCTGGAGTGAGGAGGACCTGAGCTGGGCGACGGCGCTCGTGGAGCAGTACAAGCGGATCCGGCCGATCGTGCACGGCGGCCGGATGTACCGCCTCGGGGAGGGCGCGGTGCAGTACACGCGCGGGCCGGAGACCGTGGTGTTCGTCTGGCAGCCGTCCGCCCTGCGCCGTGCCACCGCCCCGGTCCTGCTCAGGGCCCTCGATCCGGACGGGCTCTATCGCGACGAGGACACCGGGGTCGTCCACCACGGCGCCGTCCTGATGAGTCACGGCCTGCCCCGGCCGCTGCCGTTCGACACGATGAGCGAGTTGGTCCACCTCACCCGCGTGACCGCCCCGGCGACGTGACGTAAGGCGGGACGTAAGGCGGGACGTAAGGCGGGACGGCCACCGCGGGATGTGCGGGCGCCTACTGGTAGGACCCCTGGTCCGGTTCCCCGGTCGGGAACAGGACCAGGGTCGTCAGATGGGGCTGCGGTCGGCCCCCGGCGCTCCCGAGGTTCCAAGAACCGGCCGTCCCGCGCCACCGGGTCGGCCGCGTCCTCGCCCCTGGCGAGGCCTACCGGCGCCCGGGTCGCTGCAAGAAGGGCACCGAACCGCGGCGCACGCCCACGGGGCGGCAGTGATCGCCGGGAACTACCTCAGGAACTCCCGCGCACCGCGCAACCTGGTCCGCAGCTGCCGCTGAGTCCTGCCACAGTCCAACCGCACATCGATCGGCCCAGGCACGTCCGTGTCGGCGCGACGACCGAACGGCAGCCGGGCCGGATCGAATCCGTCACGCTGCGCGATAAGGCACCCGAGCTCGTAACGGCTTACCGCATCCGCTCCGGCAACGTGGTGCATCCCCGCATGGTCGGAGCGTGCCAGCTCCAGCAGGGCTGACGCCAGATCACTGACATGCACGGGGCAGCGCACATCGTCGGTGAACAACATCCCCTGTTCACGGCCAGCGGCCAGCGAGTGCACCAGGGCCTCGTGCGAAGAGCCGCCGTCCCCGACGATCAGAGACGTCCGTGCGATCAACGCCGTTGGCGTGATCACCTGCACAGCCACTTCAGCGGCCGCCTTCGCCGCCCCGTACGGAGTGATCGGATCGGGGACGCGGTCCTCGGCGTAGGTGATCGCTCTCCCGGAGAAGACGGCATCGCTGGACACGTGCACCAGGCGTCCTCCGGCCCTGGAGGTCGCGATGGCCACATGGGCGGCACCCATCGCCGTTGTCGCCCAGTCGGACTGACGGAAGGCCGCGTTGACGACTACGTCAGGGCTGAGCACACCGATCAAGTCGGCCACAGCTTCACGATCACGAACATCGAGCCGCAGCCAGTCGACGCCCGCTACTTCTCCTGGCCGGGTCAGATACGTAGCGGCCACCGCATGGCCGTCCCGCACGGACAGCCGGGCGAGTTCGCCTCCGAGAAAGCCGCTGCCGCCGACAACGATGATTCTCATGGGCGGTCACCGTAGTGGATCACGGGTGAGCCCGAGGGCCGCCCGAGTCTCAGGGTGCCGCGGAATCTCAGTGGCCGCCTGAGTCTCAGGGGCCGTTCCAGCCCGTTTCCAGGAGGTCGAAGACGGCGTCCATGGCCGCCCGAGGCTCAGGTTCGCCGGCGGCGAGGTCGGGGACCTCGAGGACGTAGCGGGCCAGGGCCCGCACCACCATGTCGGCGGGGTCATGCCCCGAGGCGTCGGCGATGGCCTGGGCGAGCGTGTCGTGACAGCGGGTCCAGAGCTCGCGCTGGTAGCCGCGGAGCGCCGGCGTGTTCATGATCAGCTCGGTGGTACGGCGCAGCTCGGGTGAGGGGTCGGTGGCGAACGGGCCGCGGGTGGCCAGGTAGGCGCGCAGGGCCCGCAGGATCGCCCCCCCGGGGGGACGGTTTCGTACCGCGGCGACCAGGCCCTCTGCCCGCTCCACGCCGTCGTCGAAGATCAGGCTTTCCTTGCCGTCGGGGAAGTAGGTGAAGACGGTCGTGACCGCGGTGTCGGCCTCCTCGGCGATCTGCGCGACGGTCACGTTGTCGTAGCCGTGTTCAAGGAACAGGCGCAGCGCGGCCTGGCGCAACGCCTGCCGGGTCTGCATCTTCTTGCGCTCGCGGCGGCCCAACGTCTCCACGGGCGGCAGCCTATCCGGATACAGAACGAGGGTGAACATGCAACGGATTCATATCCGTAGTCATTACGACTTTGAAGTCATTACGTATACAGTGACGCCGAAGCGGGCGTTCGCAGACCCAGCGCGGGAGCCCCACCGCCAACACCCCATCACGATGGGTGTCAGTGGTTTCACTTAACGCAACATGGGCTCCGCTCGGCAAGACAAGGAGGCGACATGACTACAGCGATCGTCAACGCGCGCGTGTTCGACGGAGAGCGTGTTCTGGGCGAGCAGACCGTCGTGATCGACGGGCAGGTCATCACCCGCATCGGCGGTGACGCGCCGGAGGGAGCGGAGGTGGTGGACGCGCGTGGCGCGACGCTTCTACCGGGCCTGTTCGACGCGCACGTGCACACCGACGAGGCGTCGCTGGCACTGGCCCTGCGGTTCGGGGTCACCACCGAACTGGAGATGCAGGGCACCTCGACCAAGCCGCGCAGGGGCCACATCAGCGAGAACGACGCGATGGCAGACGTGCGCTCCGCCGGGTTCGGGATCACCCCGCCGGGCGGACATCCCAGCGAGTTGTTCCCCAAGGACTTCCGTCCCGGCGGTGGCGGCCGGCCGGCCGGGGATCCCCCGGTGATGCCGTTCTCCACCACCCCGCAGGAAGCGGTCGCCTTCATCCCCAAGCTGGTCGCATCGGGTTCGGACTACATCAAGTTCATGGTGGACGACGGCTCGATCGAGGGCTGCCCGGGCCTGCCGATGCTCGACCAGGCGACGCTGGACGCCGGGGTCGCCGAGGCGCACCGGCACGGCATGCTCACCGTGGCACACGCCCTGACCGTGGACGCCACGAGAATGTCGATCGAGTCCGGGATCGGCGGGCTGGTCCACCTGTTCATGGATCGGCCACACGACGCCGAGATCATCGATCTCATCGCCGAGTCCGGCGCGTTCGTCGTACCCTGCGTGGTCCTGAACGCCTCCATGATGGGCGTCACCGGCGACGCCCTCGCCGATGACGAACGCGTGTCCTCCCGCCTGGACGAGGCGTGGATGACCACGCTGCGCAGCAGCTTCGGGCACTACCCCGAAGGAAAGCTGGAGCACGTGCTGAATTCGGTCAGGGCACTGCACGACGCGGGCGTCGACATCCTGGTCGGCACCGACGCGTCGGTGCCGATGCCGTTCCTGGGCGGCCTGGCCCACGGCGCGAGCGTCCATCACGAACTGCACTATCTCGTCCAGGCGGGCCTCACACCGGTCGAAGCGCTCACCGCGGCGACCGCCACCCCTGCCCGGCGCTTCGGCCTCGACGACCGCGGACGCATCGCCGAGGGTCTGCGCGCCGACCTGGTGCTCGTCGACGGCGATCCCACCACCACGATCTCCGACACTCTCAACACACGAGCCGTCTGGCGCCGGGGCACCCGCCTGACCGCCTGACATCGTCTACGGCACAAGCACGGTCACGTCGCGGTGGCGGCCCCGGTCTCCTGAGCCGCCACCGCGTCGAGAGCACATCGGCCGTCCCAGACCCCGGCGTCGACGATCGCCACCGCGTCCACCCACGCTCCCGCGATGAAGAGTCGCTTCGGGACCGACGCGGGCAACTCCGCCTCGGCCGCGGCCGTCGTCTGCCGGCTACAACTGTTCGCCGAGCTTGAAGCCGCGCTCGACGTCGCCCACGCGGGTATAGGAGAAGCCGTCTGCGCCGACCGTCACTGCCATCTCGCTGGTGTGCGTGCGCTCCACGACCGGCACCGGGTTGCCGTCGAGGTCGAGCACCGTCGACGCCTCGGTGTACCAGCTCGGGACGACCGGGTTACCCCACCAGTCGCGACGCTGATTGTCGTGGACGTCCCACGTGACGAGTGGGTTGTCCGGGTCGCCGGTCCAGTAGTCCTGCGTGTAGACCTCCACACGATGGCCATCCGGATCGAGAATGTAGAGGTAGAACGCGTTCGAGACACCGTGACGGCCCGGGCCGCGCTCGATCCGGTCGGAGATGCGTAGAGCGCCCATCTTGTCGCAGATCGCGATGATGTTGTGTTTCTCGTGGGTCGCGAAGGCGACATGATGCATGCGCGGGCCGTTGCCACCGGTCATCGCGGTGTCGTGCACGGTCGGCTTACGGCGCATCCACGCGGCATAGACGGTGCCTTCGGCGTCCTCGATATCCTCGGTCACCCGGAAGCCGAGATCCACCATGTGCTTCGCCGCACGCGGGACGTCCGGCGTGACCAGGTTGAAATGGTCGAGGCGCACCAGCGCACCCGGGGTGTGCAGCTCGTAGCGCCAGGCGAGGCGCTCGACGTGCTCGACCTCGTAGAAGTACTCGATCGGGAACCCGAGCGGGTCCTGGACCCGGACCGCATCGCCGATGCCCTTGACGAAGCCCTCCTTGCGGCGCTCAACGCGGCAGCCGAGCTCCGTGTAGAACGCAACCGCCTTGTCGACCTCCTCGGGAGAGCGAACGCGGTAGGCGAACGCGGCGACAGCGGCCACCGGGCCCTGACGCAACACGAGGTTGTGGTGGATGAACTCCTCAAACGTCCGCAGGTAGATCTCGTTCTCGTTCTCCTCGGTGACGACGAGACCGAGCATGTCGACGTAGAACTCACGCGACTTCTTCAGGTCGGTGACGACCAGCTCCATGTACGCGCACCGGACGATGTCAGGCGCCGGAGCCTTCGGGGTGGGGATGTCCATGGTCATGGTGCTTTCCTCGCTCATTTCTGCGTCGTGAAGGACGTGGCCGCCTCAGGTCCGCGGCCGAACCGCGGCGTGTGGGCGTCGTTCAAAGTGATGTGCACGGCCTGCTGGTCCGTGTAGAAGTCGATCGACCGGTAGCCGCCCTCGTGGCCGAGGCCGGAGGCCTTCACGCCGCCGAACGGGGTGCGCAGGTCGCGCACGTTGTTCGAGTTGAGCCAGACCATGCCCGCGTCAACGCCTTGGGAGAACGTATGGGCGCGCTTGAGATCATTCGTCCAGATATATGCCGCAAGGCCGTACTTGACGCCGTTGGCGAGCTTGAGAGCCTCCTCGTCGCTTTCGAACGGGGTGATCGCGACAACCGGGCCGAAGATCTCCTCCTGGAAGATCCGGGCGTCCGGCTGGACGTCGACGAAGACGGTCGGGGCGACATAGTTGCCCTCAAGGAAGCCCTCCGGGCGGCCTCCGCCCGCAACGAGACGGGCCTCGTTCTTGCCGATCTCGACGTAGCTCATGACCTTGTCGTAATGCTCGGGGTGCACGAGCGCACCGACCTCGGTCGCGGGGTCGTGCGGGTCGCCGACCACGATGTTCCTCGCGCGCTCGGCATAGCGCTCCACGAACTCGTCGTAGATGGATCGCTCGACGAGGATGCGGCTGCCGGCCGTGCAGCGCTCGCCGTTGAGCGAGAACACCCCGAAAACCGTCGCGTCCAGCGCCGATTCCAGGTCGGCGTCGGCGAAGACCACGGCCGGCGACTTGCCGCCGAGCTCCATGGAGAGGCCCTTGAGGTACGGCGCCGCGTTGCCGAAGATGATCTGCCCGGTGCTGCTCTCGCCGGTGAACGAGATCAGCGGCACGTCGGGGTGCTTCACCAGCGCGTCGCCGGCGTCCTCGCCGAAGCCGTTGACCAGGTTGAAGACACCGTCCGGCACGCCCGCCTCGCGGAAGATCTCCGCCCACAGCGATGCCGACAGGGGGGTGAACTCGGCGGGCTTGAGCACCACGGTGTTGCCGGCGGCCAGCGCCGGGGCGAGCTTCCAGGACTCGAGCATGAACGGCGTGTTCCACGGCGTGATGAGGCCCGCGACGCCCTTGGGCTTGCGGTTCACGTAGTTCATCTGGCGACCGGGCACCTTGTAGGTGTCGTCGCGCTGAGCGACGATCAGGTCCGCGAAGAATCGGAAGTTCTCCGCGGCGCGTTGGGCCTGGCCGAGCGCCTGCGTGATCGGAAGACCGGTGTCCCACGTCTCCAGCGCGGCGAGCCGTTTGTCCTGCGCCTCGACCAGGTCGGCCACCCGGTGCAGCACCCGCGAGCGCTGGCGGGGCGGCAGCTTCGGCCACGTACCCTCGAAGGCCCGCGTCGCTGCGGTCACCGCGAGGTCGATGTCTGCTTTCTTGCCGGCTGCGGCCTTGATGTAGACCTGGTTGGTGACGGGGTTGAGCACGTCGAAGGTGTCGCCGTCGACGCTGTCGACGAACTTTCCGTCGATGAAGTGCTGGATGCGATCTGGCAGGCCGTCGGGGGCGTGCTGACTCATGGTTGCTCCTGGGTCAGTGAGTCGGTGGATTGGGGGTCAGCGGTCGGCGTTGGAAGTGGCATGACGCTGACGGTCGGCCTGGTAGGCCAGCACCGCGTTGAGCGTGCCGAGCCTGTGGTCACGAGCCGCGAGTTCGATGGTCAGTGGTGTCTGCCCGGCCTCGAGCAGCCGTAGGAGCGCCTCGTGCTCGTCGACGGACTCCCGCGCGCGACCGGGCACGAAGCCGAAGACGGAGTCACGGAGCACGGCCAGCCGCTTCCAGCCGCGGTGGACGAGGTCGACGATGTGCGGGTTGGGGCACTCCTCGAAGAGCACCGTGTGAAAGGCGAGGTTGAGCTCAGTGAACCGCTGCGGGTCGAAGTCCTTCAGGGACTCGGCCATCTGGTCGTTGATGGCTCGAGCCCGGGCGACATGGTCGCCGGTGATGCGGGGTGCCGACAGCGCGGTCGCGGCGCCCTCCACAAGGGCGAGCGTCTGCATCGTGTGCAGGTACTCCTGCTCCTGAATGAAGGCGACCTGGGCGCCGACGTTTCGTTCGAAGGTCACCAGGCCCTCCGCCTCGAGCAGGCGTATCGCCTCGCGCACCGGAACCGTGCTGACGCCGAGCTGCCTCGCGAGGACATCGAGGACCAGGCGGTACCCGGGCGAGAACTGCCGGGTCTCGATCCGTTCGCGGATCCAGTCGTAGGCGATCTGAGACTTGCTCCTCGCCTGGGTCACGCCTGTTCCTCCCGCCAGATCCGATAGCGCTGACGCCACTCGGCGTTGAGTGGGAAGAGGCCGTCGACGGGATGGCCCTCCGCCACCCGCGCGGCGACCCAAGCGTCCTCGGCCTCCTGGTCGGCGGCTCCGGTGGCGACCTGTTCGATGAGTTGCTGCGGGATGACGACGACTCCGTCGTCGTCGCCGACCACGACATCACCGGGCACCACAGTGGTACCTCCGCAGGTGATCGTGGCGTCGACCTCCCACGGGACGTGCCGCCTCCCGAGCACGGAGGGATGAGCGGCCTGGGCGAACGTCGGAATGCCGATGGCGGCGACGGCGGCCGAGTCACGCGCGGCCCCGTCCGTGACGATCCCAGAGGCACCCAGCGTCTTCGCGCGCAGAGCGAGAACGTCGCCAACGGTGCCGGCAGTCGCGTCGCCGCGGGCCTCGATCACCAGCACCTCGCCCTCCGTGAGCGAGTCGAAGGCCCGCTTCTGAGCGTTGAAGCCGCCGCCGTGCGACTCGAACAGATCCGGTCGGTGCGCGACGAAGCGCAGGGTCCGCGCGATCCCGATCATCTTCGTCCCGGGGACCAGCGGGTGGACACCGTCGATCGAGGAGTGCGGATAGCCGAGCTTGCGCAGTTGCGCGCTGATCGTCGCCACGGCGGCCGACGAGAGCTTGTCGCGCAGTTCGTGGGTCAGGACGAACGGTGCCGGCACGGTGACACCTGCTGTCTCGGCGTCGCCCCACGCCTCGACGCGCTGCAGGTCGTCGACATGGGGCTTCGCGCCGTACTCGGCGAACGGCGTCGTCCCCTCGACCACCCTGGTGACCAGACGGCCGGTGCTGGGCGCACCGGGGGCGGTCGGCGCGTCGACCTCGACCTCCACCACGTCGCCCGGGACCGCGACGGAGGAGCCGGCCGGCGTACCGGTCAGGATGACGTCGCCGGGCTCAAGGGTGATCAGTTGGGACAGGTCGGCCACGAGCGTCCCGAACGGGAAGACCAGATCCGCAGTCGTGTCGTCCTGCCTGAGTACGCCGTTGACCCAGGTACGGACGCGCAGGGCCGTGGGGTCGACCGACGCTGCCGGGATCACCTCGGGGCCCAGCGGGGTGAACCCGTCTCCCCCCTTGTTGCGAAGGTTCGCCCCCTTGTCGACATGGCGGAGGTCGTAGACGCCCCAGTCGTTGGCGGCGGTGATCCCCGAGATCGACGCCCACCCCTCCTCGGGAGTGACCCGCCGCACCCGGGTGCCCACGATCAACGCGACCTCACCCTCGTACGCCAGGAGCTCCGTGCCGGCCGGACGCTCGATGACGTCGCCGCTCGCGGCCATCGACGAGATCGGCTTGAGGAAGAACGACGGGTACGCCGGGGTTCGCCCGCGCTGCGCGATGCGGGACGGGTAGTTCAGGTGCAGGGCGATGATCTTGCCGGGCCGTTCGATCGTGCTCACGAGGTCTCCCCGATGAACTCGGCGGCGAGCCTCTCGCTCCCGCGGGCGAGCAGTTGGACGTCGGCGCCGACGAGGATGAAGTCGGCGCCGGCGGTGAGGTACCGCTGGGCGAGCGCCGGCGCGAAGGCGTTGAGGCCGACCTTGACGCCCGCCGCTGCGGCGACCCGGAGGCAGTGCTCGACCGCGGCCACCACCTCGGGATGGTCCTGCTCGCCGAGCACCCCCATCGAGGCCGCCAGGTCGGAGGGTCCGATGAAGACGCCGTCGACTCCGGGCGTGGAGACGATCGCTTCGACGTTCCCGACCGCCTCGGCGGACTCGATCTGGAGATAGAGCGAAACGGTCTCGCGTGCGGTGCGCAGATAGTCGGGGACCCGGTTCCAGCGAGAGCCGCGCGCCAACGCGCTGCCCACTCCCCGAATGCCGCGCGGCGGGTACTCGACCGCGCTCACCATCGCCGCAGCCTGTTCCGCGGTGTCGACCATCGGGATCAGTAGGTTCTGCACGCCCAGGTCGAGGTACTGCTTGATGACGACGGGGTCGCCGACCGGCGGGCGCACGAGCGGGGTCACGGGGTAACCGTGGACGGCCTGCAGCTGGGCGAGCAGGGACTCCAGGCCGTTGGGGCTGTGCTCGGCGTCGACCAGCAGCCAGTCGAGCCCGCTACCGGCGCAGATCTCGGCGACCAGCGGACTGCCGCTGCATACCCACATGCCGATCAGTGGTCGGCGGGCCGCGGCGAGCGCCTCGCGGAAGGTCGGATCTACTCGAAGCGACACGTGATCGCCCCCAGGTCGCCGTAGTCCGCGTGGACGGTGTCGCCGCGCTCCACCCACATCGGACGGGTGAACGAACCGGCCAGGATGATCTCACCGGCCTCAAGCGTGGTCCCGTGCTGAGCGAGCTTGTTGGCGAGCCAGGCCACACCCGTGGCGGGGTGGTTGAGCACGCCCGCGGCGACCCCGGTCTCCTCGATGGTCTGGTTCTTGTAGAGCAGGGCGCTCACCCAGCGCAGGTCGACCGCGTCGACCGCGACAGGGCGCCCGCCGACGACCATCGCGCCCATCGCCGCGTTGTCGCTGATCGTGTCGACGATGGTCCGGCCCCGCAGCTCGATGTGGGAGTTGAGAATCTCCAAGGCGGGGACGACATACTTGGTGGCGTCGAGCACGTCGAACAAGGTGCAGGCCGGACCGGTGAGCGGCTTGTCCAGCACGAAGGCCAGCTCGACCTCGACGCGCACGTTGGAGTAGTTGTCGAACGGCACCACGGAACCGTTCTCGAAGACCATGTCATCGAAGATCACCCCATAGTCGGGCTCGGTGATCCCGATGGCGGCCTGCATCACCTTGGAGGTCAAGCCGATCTTGTGGCCGACGATCGTGCGGCCCGCCTCGACCCGGCGCCTCGCCCAGAGCGCCTGGACGGCGTAGGAGTCCTCGATCTCCATCCCGGGGTTGCGGGCGGACAGGAGCGGCACCACGCTCCGCTCGCGGTCGGCGGCGAGCAGCTCATCGGCGATCTGCTCGATCTGTTCTTGCTGAAGCACTGTTACGCTCCGTGATAATTGGATCTAATTGCATACATTGCGTGATTCGCCTATGTGACGACCATGAGGATCAGGACGACGTTCAGCACGGCGATGGCCACGCAGACCGCCGTACCTACGACACGTAGAGCGGGGCTGTTGGCGAAGTCCCCCATGAGGCGACGCCGGCTCGTGTACCAGACGAGCGGCACAAGCACGAACGGGATTCCTACCGAGAGCACCACCTGAGTGAGGACGAGGGCCCAGGTCGGATCGACGCCGAGCCCAAGCACGGTCAGAGCAGGGACAAGGGTCGCGAGCCGTCGCACGAGGAGGGGCACCCGGACGTGGAGAAGGCCGTCCATGACCGCCGCTCCCGCATGGCTTCCCACGGAGGTGGACGCCAACCCGGAGGCAAGCAGACCGACTCCGAAGATGAGACCCGGGACGACTCCGAGATGAGCGGTAATGGCGCGCGCAGCCCCCTGGATCGTGTCGACACCAGCCGCGCCCGGCAGAGCCGCTGCCGCGAGTAGCAGCATGGCGACATTGACGCCGCCGGCGACGACGAGAGCGGCCACGACGTCGAAGCCCGTGACCGTCAGCAGTCGCCTCGTACGTCGCGGATCGTCGCGGAAGCCATGACGATCGCGCACCAGGCCCGAGTGGAGGTAAACCGCATGTGGCATGACGGTCGCGCCGATCATCCCGGCGGCCAGTAGTACCGTAGGCGCCCCATCCAGACGGGGGACCAGGCCGCCGGCCGCACTGGACCAGTTCACGGGGCTCACCAACAAGCCGCCGGCGAATCCGATTGTGATCACCGCGAGCAGGCCGATGATGAGCATCTCGAAAGCCCGCTGGCCACGCCGGGAGTGGAATTCGAGCAAGACCATCGAGAGCACGCCCACGAGGATGCCGCCCACCAGAAGGGGCAAACCCAGCAGAATCTCAAGGGCGATCGCACCACCGATCACCTCCGCGAGATCAGTGGCAACCATGGTGACTTCGGCCTGCGCCCAATAGAGCAGACGCGCCGGTCGTGGCAGGCGGTCGCCGAGAATCTCGGGGAGCGTGCGCCCCGTGACCAGTCCCAGCTTCGCGGACAGATACTGGACGAGGACCGCCATCGCGTTCGCGAGGACGAGGACCCACACCAGCAGATAGCCGTACTCCGCCCCGGCAGACAGGTTCGCGGCGACGTTACCGGGATCGACATACGCGATCGCGGCGACGAAGGCAGGGCCAAGCAGCCGCAGCAGCTGACGCTCTGGCCGAGGGGTGACGGGAGTTCGGATGTCGGCGATCAAGGGCTCGGCAGTCATCACGTGAGCTCTGTCGCGGCCGGCCGGGCAAAGATCCGTTCGTCCGCCGCCGGCGGACCGACGCTCGCGGTCAGGTCGGCGGCGCAATCGCCGGGATCCGCCGCCGTGAGATAGGCGCCCGCGCTCTCGCCGGTCATGCGAGGCGTGCGCGGAACTTCGCGGGCCGCCACGCGTCCTGTACCGGCATCGGCACGCAGCCGGTCCGCGAGTGTCCAACCCGCTGCCGTTGTGCCGTGGGCCACGCGTGCTACCTCCCTCATGCCAGTTGGCGCGGCGCAGGCCGCAGCCGCTGCGATCGATCGTCAGGAAACGTATACGATCCGGCATCAGAATGGAACCCATTAAACCTATTCAATACATCCAATACCCCCTACACCACCCGCCGGCGACGGGAAGGCGTCCTCCATCGGCTCGATGGGCGGCGAGACGGCCCGTCCCCGGGTGACGACGCCGCGAGGACGAGGAGGACGGCATGACGGGAGCAGGGCGAGCCGACCTCGGCTCGGGAGCCGGCGCCGGAAGTCGCCTGACTTCAAGCGGCTCTTCGGGCGGTCGCGCACACGAGGCGTCTCCCCCGGGGTCACATGATTCGGACCTATTAAACATGTCTAATATGCACTACTGTGGCCGCTGCCACGTCACCTTGTGTGGGGGGGGTGCCGCTGCCTTGAACTGGAAGGTCAGGATGAATCAAAGTGCCATCGAAGCGCCCGGCGGGTTCTCCGCTGTCGGACCCGAGACGAGCGTGATGGGGCCGCCCGCCGATCTCCATGGGCTCTTCGTTCGTGAGCCGCTTCGATGACGGTGACGCAGTTCGACCCATCGCTTGAGACCGGTGCGAAAGCGCAGACGTACCTCGCACTACGTGTCGTCACGCTGCACTGGGAAGCGGCAGGAATCGTGTCCGTCATACTCGGCTCGGACGACGGCGCGGCTCTTCCGGCGTGGACGCCGGGCGCTCACGTCGACGTCGAACTGGCGCCGACCCTGGTCCGGCAGTACTCCCTCAGCGGTGATCCTGCTGACAGTTCGTCCTACCGGATCACCGTTGCTCTCGAGCAGGCCGGCCGCGGTGGGTCGAAGCACGTCCACGAGCGGCTTCGGGTCGGCGAGATCCTGAAGGTGAGTGCGCCACGCAGCACGTTTCCCTTCGTCGACGCCCCGCGCTATGTCTTCCTCGCTGGTGGCATCGGCATCACTCCATTCCTCCCGATGACGCGGCGTGCCACTGCCGAGGGGAGGCCGTGGGATCTGTATCTCGCCGTCCGTTCACGCCACGCCATCCCGTTGCGTGACGAACTCGGCGACGGCAGCGGCACCGGGACCGTTCATGTGTTCGCCTCGGACGAGGGGAAGCGCCTCAACCTGCGCGATGCCGTCGCGCGAGCGCACCCGTCGGCGGCCATCTACTGCTGCGGTCCCGAGCGGATGCTGGTCGAGGTGGAGCAGTACGCCCGCGACCTCGGGCGCGAGGTCAGAGTGGAGCGCTTCCAGGCCAAGCCGTTGAGTGAGCCGTTGCGCCAAGGGACCTTCGTGGTGCGTTGCGGGCGCTCGCAGCAGTCGGTCACGGTCGAACCCGACCAGAGCATTCTCGACGCCCTGGCGAGTGCCGGCGTCGATGTCCCGTCTTCTTGTCGCGAAGGCGTCTGTGGGACCTGCGAGTTGGCCGTGCTCAACGGCGCGGTCGACCACCGTGACTCGATCCTCACCGACGCGGAGAAGCAAGCAAACGAAACGATGATGGTCTGCGTCTCGCGGGCCCTGACCGAGGAGTTGGAACTCGATGTCTGACACGACGACAACCCACGCCACCGAAGCCGCACTCGACACGGGAACCGCCTACGGGCTGAAGCTCGGCGCGCCGCTGAACGAGCTCGCCCAGGTCGGCCCCGGCACGCCGTACGGGGAGGTGATGCGCCGGTACTGGCATCCGATCTCGAAGGTCGAGAAGGTTACTACCACCCCGCGCCGCGTCAAGGTCCTGGGCGAGGAGCTCATCCTCTTCCGCACCGGCCGTGGCGAGCCCGCCCTACTGCATCCGCGATGCATCCACCGCGGCGCCTCGCTCTACTACGGAGGGGTGGAAGAGGATGGCATCCGCTGCTGCTACCACGGCTGGGTCTTCGATCCGACGGGCCACTGCTTGGAGCAGCCATGCGAGCCCGACCTCGGCCAGCACCGCGACAAGGTCCGTCAACCCTGGTACCCGGTGCAGGAACGCTACGGACTGGTGTGGGCCTACATGGGGCCTGCGGACAAGAAGCCCGTCCTGCCCCGGTACGACGTCTTCGAGACCATCCCCGAGGGGCAGCATCTCATCGTCAACGACGCCGGCGTCGGCGGTGGTGGGCCGGAGGTGCTGGACTTCAACTGGCTGCAGCACTGGGAGAACGTGATGGACCCCTTCCACGTGCCGATCCTGCACGCGCGGTTCAGCGGCGAGCAGTTCACCCCGGAGATGGCCGTGATACCTGAGGTCACGTTCGAGTACACACCAGTCGGGGTCCGCTCGACACAGATCAGAAAGCTCGACGACAAGCGGGCGCTACGCCGGCGAACCGAGGTGATGTTCCCCAACCTCCGTGTCGTGCCCAGCCCCCGGCTCACGCCGGGCCAGACCAACCTGATCGGGTGGGTCGTGCCCGAGGACGACACCACCTTCCGCATCTTCACCCTCGCGCTCCACGAGGACCCCGACTTCCTGGTCAAGCTGCGCTCCACCTTCGGCGGCAAGCCGTGGGCCGAACTCAACGAGGAGGAGCACCGGCGCATGCCCGGTGACTACGAGGCGCAGAAGAGCCAGGGACCGATCTCCCTGCACTCCGAGGACCACCTCACCACCACTGACCAGGGCGTGGCGATGCTGCGCCGGATGATGGCCAAGCAGGTCCGTGCCGTCGCCGCCGGCAATGACCCGGTCGGCGTGATCCGCGACCCTGCCGACGAGGTCGTCAGCATCACCGGCGGCAACTTCTTCCTCACGCACGAAGAAGCGCTGGCGGAGGGACTCGTGGATGCCTAGCTCTGTCGCGCTCTTGGCCAAGTACACGCCGGCGGCTGTCACTTCCGGGACACCGCTGGCCGTGCTCGGCGTCGAGGGCGTCGTCGTCCTCGACGGCGAGGCGCACGTTCCGGCTCGGCTCGAGCATCTCTCGGCACGAGGAAAGTGGGTGCGCGACCTCCAGATACCCGATGGCACCCGCGAGGCCGTCGCCCACCTCGCACAGCGATACAGCATCGTCTGGGCTTCCGAGTGGGGACCGAACGCTCACCTCGCACTGGCCGACATTCTCGACCTCCCCGCCACCCCGTGGCCCTACCTGCCGTTGCAGTTCAACAAGCTCGCCGCTATCCGGCAGTACGCCGGCGGTCGCCCCTGGGTGTGGATCGATGACCCAGTCGTCGACCTGGACCCGCTGCCCGACGATCCAGGCGGTGTCGTCGTCCGGGTCGACCCCTCCAAGGGCCTGGTGGGCCTCGACCTATCCGCGATCGACGAGGCAGTCTTCCACGCGGCGTTTCGAAGAGCGTCTTCTCACGGAGCCTCGACGACGCAGAAGTCGTCGTAGACGGTCTGGTGGCGTCGGACGGCGTCCGCGGTGGCGGTTCGATCTCCCGCCATGATCGCGGTGACCAACTCCTCATGGATCTCGAGCCGGACCGAGGAATTGGGCGGGATGCCGTCATCGGCGACATAGAAGTCGTCGTGTGACTCCACGTACGCCAGCAGATTGAGATAGACCGTCTTCAGGACAGGGTTGGGCACGATCTCCGCGATCCGGCGGTGCAGCTGCCAGTTGGCCCGCAGGCCGGCGACCCGGTCACTCCATGTCGCGCGGAGCTGTTCGAGCATCCGGCTGAGGTCGTCGGCGTCGGCTGCGGTCCGGTGCTCGGCGGCTGCCTGTGCGACGGCAGGCTCCAGCGCGTCGATCACCCGGACGCAGTCGATCGCGGTACTTGTCACATCCTGGAGGTTCAGGAATCCGTTAGCGATCATCGCCTGCGCCGTTCTCTGGGCGATGAAGACTCCACCCTGGGGACCGGTGCGGGTCGTGATCATGCCCTTGGCCTCCAGGACACGCACCACCTCGGCGATGGTCGTCGGCGCCACCCCGAATCTGCTGGCGAGCTCCGCGCGAGTGCCGAGTCTGCTGCCCACCCGGAGCCGTCCCTCGGTGATGCCGTCTTCGATCTCGGACGCCACAGCGTCAACGGCTGAGCGCCGACGTGGAACAGCTCGTGAAACAGACATGGTGAATCCAGTATCTCAGGCCAGTGGCGTTCAAGCAGCCGACACAAGACCGACAAGCCTCACCTCTTGATCGTCAGCCGAGCGCGGACCGGACCACGGGGGCGCCCGAGTGGCTGAGCGGCGAGGGCGGCTTGAGGGAGTAGGAGGGGCCTCGGGCAGGCGGCCCCCTCCTACTCCCTGCTCCGCTGCTCAGCCCTTGGGGGAGCCGAAGACGTCCTTGAACTTGGCGGTCATGGGGTCCCAGAGGGAGGTGATCTCCTCCGGGCCGGGGATGTCGAGCAGCTTCACCTGGTCCAGCGGCACCAGCCCCTGGACCGCGGGAGCGCCGGGCATGGTGGGCAGCGCGTTGATCCCGGCGAACACCTGCTGCGCCTCCGCGGTGAACAGCCAGTTCATGAGCAGCTCGGTGGCCTCGGGGGCCGCGCCGTCCTTGAGCGCGGCGAAGTAGGTCGGGGTCGAGACGTTCCCGTCCTCCAGGGGGAAGGCGAACCCGATCGGCGCGCCCTTCGTCTTCGACGGGAAGTAGAAGTCCGACAACGTGGTCAGCAGGATGTCGAACTCGCCCCGGGCCACCGCCTGGTCGGCGATCTCCAGCGACGACTTGAACGTGACGTCCTGCGCCTTCAGCCGGTCCAGCCAGGCGTCGTCGATGGCGTGCCCGCCGTACAACCGGATGAGCGTGCCGGAGGTGGCGCTGGGCGTGGTGGCGTCGCCCGCCACGATCCGGCCCTTCCACTTGGGGTCGAGCAGGTCGGCCCACTTCTTGGGCACGTCGGCGCCGGTGACCTTCTCGGCGTTGTACTCGATGCCCCAGACCGTGGTGGTCGGCGCGTAGAAGACGCCGGAGTCCTCGCGGTAGGCCGGGTCGAGCGTCGCCGCTGTCGGCAGGTCGAGCGTCCTGAGCACGTCCTTGCGCTGGAAGTCGGGACCGCCGAGCAGGCTGCCGACATGCTTGCCGGATGAGCGTTCGGTGGAGAGCTTGGTCGACAGCTCGGGACCGTTGATCGCCAGGCCCTTGGTGGTGATCCCTGGGAAGCGCTTCTCGAACGCCTCCCACACCTTCTGGTACTGCTCCCAGCCCTGCATGTACGCGACGATCTTGGTGTCGCCGCCGTCCGTGGCCTTGGTGTAGAGGTCCTTCAGGTGGGCGGCCGTGGGCGAGTCCACCTTCAGGGGCGCGAGGTCGAGCTGGTCGGCTCCGACGGTGGTGCCCGCGGATCCGCCGCAGGCGGCCGTCAGCGCGAGCGCGCCCGCGACGGCCATGGCGGAGGCCGCCCTGAACAGGTGCTTCATCGGTTCTCCTTGAGGCGCCGGCCCACGGCGCGGGCCAGCAGAGCGAGTACGGCGAGCGCTCCCCATACGGCGAGCAGCAGCCCGAACAGGGCGGCCGCGGTGGCGGTGTCCCCCGATCGGTTCAGGTTCAGGACCTCGATCGCCACGGTGTCGACGTCAGGCGAGGCCAGAAGGAGCGGGACGGCGAGGTTGCCGGAGATGAGGATGGCGGCGACCAACCAGCCGTACCCGAAGCTGGGGATGAGCAGGCGCAGGATCAGGCCGAGGAAGGCGCGCACACGACCGGCTCCGGAGACCCTGGCGGCCTCCTCGAATTCCGGCGGGATCTGCGCGACCGACCCCTCGGCCGTACGCACCGCGACCGGGACGGCGGCGATGACCAGGCCGATCAGCATGATCCAGACGGTGGCGTAGAGCTGGTTCAGCCCGGGGACCGCGAGGAACGACCACATGATCCCCATGCCGAGCACGATCCCGGGCACCGTGACGGTCACCCAGAGGGCGCCCCCGATGTAACGGCTGACCAGACCGGGCCGCGTCCTGATCACCCAGGCGAGCACGACGCACAGGAACATGGTCACGAACCCGCCGAAGAACGCCAGGCCGAAGGTGGTGACGATCGCGTTGATCGTGTCCGGGTCGTCGAGCACTCTGCGGTAGTTGTCGAGCGTCCAGTTGTCGTAGAGCCCGAAGAAGGACTGGAAGCTGCCGATGTAGAGCTGGACCAGCGGCAGCACCAGGGCGAGCAGCGCGTGCAGCGCGATCACCGCCGTGCCCAGCCAGCGCACCGGGCCGAGCGACCACCGTTCCGTACGGTAGGACTTGCCGCTCATCGTGGTGTACCGCCGCCTGCCCAGCACCCTGGACTGCACCGCGATCAGCACCACGATGATCGCCATGAGCACCAGCGCGAGGCTGCTGGCCTCGGCGTACCGGCCACCGGCGTCACCGCTGATGTAGCGGTAGATCTCGGTGGAGAACACCCGGATCCCGGCGGGAAGCCCGATGATCTGGGGGAAGTCGAACGCCTCCAGGAAGCTCACGAACGCCATCAGCAGCGCCCCCAGCAGGGCCGGGGCGAGCAGCGGCACATGCACCCGGAAGAACGTGCGGACCTTCCCCATACCGGAGACCAGCGACGCCTCCTCCAGCGACCGGTCCATGGCCAGGAACGGCGCGAGGATCAGGAAGTAGTTGAACCCGACCGCCTTGAGCACGCACACGAAGACCAGACCGGGCCACGACGTGATGTCGACCGGCCCCTGATCCGCCCCGGTCACCGCCATGATCACCTGGTTGACGAGCCCCACCCGCGGGTTGCCGAGCATGTCCCAGGAGATCGCGAAGAACAGGTTCGGGCTGACCATGGTGAGCAGCATCAGCGGCGTCACCAGCCCGCGCAGCGGCACGTCGGTACGCGCGACCATCCAGGCGAAGACCGCCGCGATCAGCATCGACAGTATCGACACGACGCCCGCGAGCAGGACCGACTGGCCGAGCACCGCGAGCGTGCCGGGATCGGAGAGCGTCTCCACAAAGGGGCCGGCCGTCCAGGTCCCGCCGGGATCGCTGATCAGCCCGTCGTGGAACGCCGCCACGGCGATCATCGCCACCGGCCACACGAACAGCACCGTGCAGAGCACCGCCAGCGCCCACGCGCCCGGCCCGATCTGCCGCGCCCGCGCGACGAGTCGGCCGGGGAAGCGGCCGGGGAAGCGCCGCCGCACCCCGGAGTGCGGCGGCGCTCCGGCGGTCACGCGGCCACTCCCGCCGGCGTTCCGGCCCGGCCGAGCACCACGGCGTGCGCGGCGGTCAGGGCGACCGCGACCCGCTCACCGACGCCGGGGACCCCGGCGCCGTCGTCGACGTGCCCGTGGGACACGGTGAGCGGCAGCCCCTCCGCGTCCACCGTCAGTTCGGTCCGCCCGCCCAGGTAGACGGCGTCACGGACCACGGCCCGGCGTACGCCCGGCTCCTCGCCCGCGGCCCCTTCCGGAACAAGCCGCACATGCGCGGCCCGTACGGCGATCTCGACGGCGGAGCCCGACGGGCCGGGCGGCGGCCCGGCGACCCGCAGGGGCGGCCCTCCGGGAGCCGGATGGAAGGCGAACCCGGTGTCGTCGGTCTCCCCCACGGTCCCGTCGAGGAGGTTCTCGAACCCCATGAAGTCCGCGACGAACCGGTTGGCCGGTCGGGTGTAGACCTCCCGGGGTGTGCCCTCCTGCTGCACCGCGGCCTCGCTCATCACCACGACCCGGTCCGAGAGCGCCATCGCCTCTTCCTGGTCGTGCGTGACGTAGACGGCCGTGGTGCCGATCTCGCGCTGGAGCCGGCGGATCGCGGTGCGCATGCCGACCCTCAGCTTGGCGTCGAGGTTCGAGAGCGGCTCGTCGAAGAGCATGAGCCGGGGGTGCGCGGCCATCGCCCTGGCGAGCGCGATCCGCTGCTGCTGTCCGCCGGACAGCTCGCCCGGGTAGCGCCCGGCGCGGTCGGCCAGGCCGACCGCCTCCAGCATCTCGGCCACCCTGGCCCTGCGCTCGGCCGCGCCCATGCGGGCCGCGCGAAGCGGGTAGCCGACGTTGGCGCCGGCCGTCAGGTGCGGCCAGAGCGCGTAGCTCTGGAACACCATGCCGACCCGGCGCCGCTCCGGCGGCACGCATACGCCGCGCGCGGCCGAGTAGACGGTGTCGCCTCCGATGGTGATCTCACCCTCGGTCGGCGTCTCCAGGCCGGCGAGACAGCGCAGCGTGGTCGTCTTGCCACAGCCGCTGGGGCCGAGCAGCGTCAGGAACTCACCGTCGGTGATCGCCAGCTCGACGTCCCGGACCGCGGTGAAGTCTCCGAAGCGCTTCACCAGCCCGGTGATCCGGACTTCCGCCATGCCCGCTCCACTCAACCGAATAGATGTCAATTCCGTGATGTCGCGGCCCGGTGGGAGAACCGCGGTACGGCTCGTCACGTGACCCGCGACGCCGCCGGGGTGCGGCCGGTGATGCGGCCGCCGACGTCTCAGGCGACGCCCCGGGCCATGCCTTCGGGTAGGCCGACCACGCTCTTGACCTCGAGGAACTCCTCGATGCCGTAGCGTCCGCATTCGCGGCCGACGCCCGACCGCTTGTAGCCGCCGAAGGGCGCCGCCACGTTGAGCCCCGCGCCGTTGACGCTCACCATCCCGGTACGCAGGCGACGGGCCACCGCCAGCGCCCTGGCCGGGTCGGCCGACCACACCCCGCCGGACAACCCGTACTCGGAGTCGTTGGCGATGGCGACGGCCTCGTCCTCGGTGGCGTAGCTCATGATCGAGAGCACCGGGCCGAAGATCTCCTCACGCGCGATCGTCATCTCGGGGCGTACCCCCGAGAAGATCGTCGGCGTGACGTAGGCGCCCGGCCCCTCTATCGGGGTGCCGCCCACGAGGAGCCGCGCCCCCTCCGCGATCCCGGCCGAGATGTAGTCCTGGACGATCCGCTGCTGCCGCCGCGACGCCTGCGGGCCGAGCCTGGTGGCGGGATCGGACGGCGGGCCGGGAACCCAGCCGGACGCGGCCGAGACCGCGAGCCGTTCCACCTCCTCCAGCAGGTGCTCGGGGACGAGCAGCCGGGTCAGCGCGGCGCAGATCTGTCCCGCGTTCGCGAAGCACCCGCCGACCGCCTGCGGGACGACGGACGCCAGGTCCGCGTCGTCGAGCACGACGCCGGCCGACTTGCCGCCGAGTTCCAGCGTCACCTTCTTGATCGTGCGGGCGGCCAGTTCGGCCACCCGTGCTCCGGCCCGGACGGATCCGGTCAGCGTGACGACGTCGACCAGCGGATGCGCCACGAGCGCCTCCCCGGTGACCGGCCCGTCGCCCGGCACGAGGTTGAACACGCCAGGGGGCGCCCCGGCGGCCTGGACGATCTCGGCGAAGACGTAGGCGTCCAGCGGCGTCAGCTCGCTCGGCTTGAGTACCACCGTGCACCCGGCCACGAGAGCCGCGCCCACCTTGAGCGCGATCTGGTGCAGCGGGAAGTTCCACGGGGTGATCGCGGCGACGACGCCGGCGGGCTCACGCAGGACCAGGGCGCCACCGACGGACTCCTCGGCGGCGTGGTCACGCCCGGCCTTGACGATCTCGTCGAGGTCGGCCAGCGCCACGCCGAGCTGCGCCTGCCTGGCGAAGGTGATGGGCGTACCCATCTGGAGGGTGAGCAGCCCGGCCAGCTCCTCGCGCCGCTCCTCGACTCCCGCCCTGATCCGCTCGACCAGCGCGGCCCGCTCCGCCATCGGCACCTGGGACCAGCTCGCGAATGCCGCCGCGGCGGCGCGTACGGCGGCGTCGACGTCCTCGGCCGAGGCGATCGGGACCCGTCCGGCCACCTGGCCGGTGTCCGGATCGACCACGTCGAGCGTGCGGGGAGTGGCCAGGGCGTCGGAGGTGTCGTCGCCGCGCGGGGCGGTCCACGCGCCGCCGATCAGCAGGTCGTCACGCTGGATCACGGTGCCTCCAGGGGTGCGGGGCGCGGGACGCCCTCGTGGATCAGGTGCCAGGGGCCGGGGAACTCCCCGACGGGTGCCTCGACGAGCACCGGCTCGCCCGCGGTGAGCGCCTCCTTCAGCACCACCTCGAGCTCCTCGGGGCCGTTCGCGCGGGCCGCGGCGATGCCGAAGGAATCGGCGAGCTTGGCGTAGTCGGGGTTGACCAGGTCGGTGGCGAAGTAGCGGGCGCCGAAGCGGTTCTTCTGGATGCGCCGCACGTTGCCGAAGAAGCCGTCGTTGAAGACCACCGTCACCGTGGCCAGGCCGTACTTCTTCGCCGTGGAGAGCTCCTGGAGCGTCCAGGAGAAGCCGCCGTCGCCGGTGATGGAGACGACCGGCCGGTCCGGGTCCGCCGCCTTCGCGCCGAGCGCGGTGGCGAAGCCGTACCCCAGGGTGCCCTGGTAGCCGGGGGTGAGGTAGGTGCGCGGCCGGTAGACGGGAAAGCAGGTGTTGGCGGCGTAGCCGATCTGGGTCAGCTCGCTGACCAGCACTCCGTCGTCCGGAAGCGCGGCGCGGATCGCCCGGAGGTAGGCCCGCTGCGGGGCGATGTCGGCGTACTGCTCCTCCAGCCAGGCCCGCGCGGCGTCGAGCTCGGCCGTGCGGGACTCGCGGGCCACTCCGCGCAGCTCCTCGGCCAGCGCCGCGAGCGCGAGGCGCGCGTCGCCGTGCACCGCGAGGTCGGGCGTACGCGGCTCGCCCAGGTCGGCGGCCTCGGCGTTGATCAGGACCAGCCGGGCGCCGGCCGTGTTCACCTGCTCGCTGAAGGCGGTCACGAAGCGGGTGCCGACGGCGAGCACGACGTCGGCGTGCTCGCGCAGCCGGCGGAACGCCAGCGCGTCGAACGCGAGCGGGTGCCTGGCGGAGATCGCGCCGCGGCCGTTCTCGCTCACCACGACCGGTGCGTGGAGGATCTCCGCCAGCTCGCGCAGTTCCTCCGACGCGTCGGCGGCGATCACACCGCCGCCCGCGTAGATCACCGGCCGCTGGGAGCCGCGCAGCAGCTCGGCGACGGCGTCGATCAGCTTCCGGTCGGGTACGGCGGGCGCGTGCGGAGCCGCACCGGGGATCTCGACGTCGGCGGTCGCACCGAGCACGTCCGGCGGGATCTCCAGGCCGACCGGGCGGGGCCGGCCGGAGCGCAGCTCGGCGAAGGCGCGGTGGACCATGCCGGGGATGTCCTCCGGCCTGGTCGCGAGCCCGCTCCACTTGGTGAGCGAGCGCAGGATGCCGCTCTGGTCGGGGATCTCGTGCAGCGCGCCGAGCCCCCTGCCGATCGCCCCCGAATCGATCTGCCCGCTGATGTAGAGCAGCGGCGAGGAGCAGGCGTACGCCGTGGCGAGGCCGGCCAGGCCGTTCAGCATGCCCGGTCCCGGCACCACCATCGAGACGCCGGGCCGCCCGGTGGAGCGGGCGTAGCCGTCGGCCATGTAGGAGGCGGCCTGCTCATTGCGCGCGCAGGTGAAGGCGATGTCGTCGGCCACGTGGTAGAGCGCGTCCGCGGCGTGGTCGAGTTGCACGCCGGGGATGCCGAATATCTGGCTGACGCCGTTGGCCGCCAGGGAACGGGCGAGAGCCTCGCCGCCCGTCATGTTCATGGGTCTCCTTAGGGAAGTTCATCGGTCGAGGACCAGGCGCGGCGAGCGGCAGCGGGCGACGCGGATGAACATCGTGTCGCCGGCGGCTCGCGTTCAGGCTGAGAGCCGGCGCTTTTCTGCCGGTGCGCGTTCAGCGGGACATAGGTGTCCGCGCCGCGCTCACGCGCCCGGCGACCGAGCTCGACCAAGCCAGCCGTCCGCGGCGTTCTGCCGGACGCCCTCATGCCTGGTGTCAGTGTTCAGCGACAGCCGGATCGACGGCCCGTGCGCGATCTTCGTCACGAGGACGATCGAGCCCATCGCGCACCTCTTCCGAACCGAGCCGACCCCGCAAATCATGTATATGGTTATGGCTGTTCTGGGAGGGTGTCAACCATTTGTATGGTTTCTATGGATGAGGACGCGTGGAAGACGCCCCGCCGCGCGACGAACGATCTACAGTTGACGGGTCGCCGCACACGGGAGAAGCCGGAATGTACGACGCAGACACGGTCACCGAGGTGACCTTCGACCGCACCGACGCGCGGTCGTCGATCGCCGAGACGCTGGTTGAGCGCCTCGAAAACGCGATTCGCCGCAACCGCCTCCTGCCGGGCCACCGCCTGGGCACGAAGGACGAGCTCCGCCAGCAGTTCGGCGTCGCTCCGGCAACACTGGCCGAGGCGATCCGTGTGCTGCGGTTGCGCGGCGTGCTGGACGTGCGCCCGGGGCCGGGTGGCGGCATCTTCGTGGCCGAACAGTCACCACTGGTCCGGCTCGGCCACGACATGCTCCAACTCGGCCACGACGGTGCGTCGGTGACACACTGCCTGGCCGTCCTGGACGTGCTCGACCAGGAGGTGGCGCTCGACGCGGCCGCCCACCGCACCGAACGGGACATCGACGAGTTGGTCGAGATGATGGAGCAGCTGCGGCGATCCTGGCCGGACGCGGCCGAGGCCCAGCGCCGCAACTGGGACCTGCACCGCCGCCTCGCCCTGATCTCCCCCAACATCCTGCTGCGGACCATGTACACCCGGCTGGTCGACTACATCAGCAGAGACCTGTCCTCTGCCATAACCGCGGAGGACTTCCGCAAGGGCTCCGACGACCGGCTCCAGGTGCACGTCGACCTGGTCGAAGCGGTCATCCGGGGCGACCAGCGCGGCGCCGAGGCCATGGCCCTGCGCCACCGCGGGCTGACACGCGACGACCGCTGACCTCGGGGACCTCGAGGACGCGGAAGGGGCCGGCGCCGAACGGGCGCCGGCCCCTTCCGCGTCTTGCCCTTCTACAAGAATCATTATATAGATTTACGTGATTTTGTTCTCTGTGAGAGGAGTGAGATGACCGTCAAGCACCGCGCCGCCATCGACGAGCTGGTCTCCTACAAGCCGGGCCGGGCTCCTGTGGCGGGCCGTCCCCAGGTCAAGCTCTCTTCGAACGAGATGCCGTTCGGACCGTTGCCGACCGTGCTGGATGCGATCTCGCACGCCGCCGCCACGTTGAACCGCTACCCCGACTTCCACCGCGTGGAACTGACCGAGGCGCTGGCGAGGCGGCATGACGTGGATCCGTCGCAGGTGGTCGTGGACAACGGCTCCGGCGCGCTGCTGCAGGTCCTGGCCTCGGTCATCGCCGGTCCGGGCGACGAGATCCTCTACGCGTGGCGGGCCTTCGAGAGCTACCCCATCGTGACCGCGGTTTCGGGAGCCACCGCGGTCGCGGTCCCGCTGGACGACCAGTACGCCCACGACCTGCCCGCGATGGCGGCGGCGATCACCGACCGAACCCGCATGGTGATCATCTGCAACCCGAACAACCCGACCGGCACCGTGGTCTCCCGGGTCGAGTTGGAGAAGCTGCTCGACGCGCTTCCCGACGACGTGCTCGTGGTGCTGGACGAGGCCTACCAGGACTTCGTCACCGACCTTAGCTCGCCGTGCGGCATCGACCTCGTCGGCGAGCGGCCCAACGTCGCCGTGCTACGCACGTTCTCCAAGGCGTACGGCCTGGCCGGGCTGCGGGTGGGGTACTGCGTGACCCGGCCGGAGACGGCCGACCTGATCAGGAAGTCGATCGTCGGGTTCTCGGTCTCCACCTTGGCCCAGGCCGGTGCCCTCGCCTCGCTGGCTCCCGAGTCCGCCGTCGAACTCAAGCGGCGCATCGGACACGTCGTCGCCGAGCGCACCCGCGTGACCGACGAACTGATCCACCTGGGCGTCCCCGTCGTGCCCAGCCAGGCCAACTTCGTCTTCATGCCGATGCCCGACGGCCCGGCCATGGCCGCGGCGTTCGAGGAGCGCGGGGTCATCCTCCGCGCGTACGGCACGGACGGGCTGCGCATGACGATCGGCGCGACCGAGGAGAACGACCGCTTCCTCACCCTCGCCGCCGAACTGCTGCGGCGGTCCTGACCTTGCGGGCGCCGACGCCCCGGGCAGTCCGCTGCGGGTCGTCGGCGCCGAAGGTGGGACAGCAGGCGGTCGTCACGCCGCCATCGCGGCACAACCCACGCCGAGCCGCTCAGCCCCGAGCTGTGACGTGGCGTAGCGCGAGTGCGGCGAGCGCCACAGCCTGGTCGGCGAGCACGCCATCGTCGAAAACCGCACGAGGCGAGTGGTTCATCTCGGCCTGCGCCGGATCGACGTGGGACGGCGTCGCCCCCAGGAACACGAAGGCTCCGGGCACCTCGTCGAGCACGAACGAGAAGTCCTCCGAAGCCATCACCGGCGACTCGAGCCGATGCACGCGGTCGGCCCCGAAGGTCTCGGCCAGCGTGTGGATGGCGACTTCGGCGCGCTCCGCGTCGTTGACGGTGACCGGATAGACGATCTCGAACTCCGTCTCAGCGCGGCAGCCGTGGGCTTCCGCGATACGCGTCGCGAGCGCGGGCAACTCCGTGGCCAGGCGTTCGGACGACGCCTTCGACATGGTGCGCACCGTCCCGCCGAGCTCCGCATGCTCCGGGATCACGTTGAGCACGTCGCTCGCCGCGAGCTTCGCCACCGAGATGACGACCGGATCGAACACGGAGACGCGACGGGTGACGTACGACTGAAGCGCGAGCACGATCTCTGCGAGCACCGGTACCGGATCCACGGCCTCGTGAGGGCGCGAACCGTGTCCGCCGCGCCCGATGACCCGCACACGCAGCACGTTCGCACCGCCCATGAGCGGACCGGGACGCGTGGAGAATGTGCCGGGCGCACCGGGGAGAACGTGGATGCCATACGCCGCCTCGACGCGCTGCCCGGCCGCCTCGAGAACGCCCTCGTCGATCATCAGGGGCGCGCCCCCGCCCGCTTCCTCTCCGGGCTGGAACATGAAGACGACGGAACCGCGGATCTCGGATCGCCGAGCCGCGAGCAGCTGCGCCGCACCGACGAGGCCGGCGACGTGCAGATCGTGGCCGCAGGCGTGCATGGCACCGTTCTGCGACGCGAACTCCAGTCCGGTCTCCTCACGGATCGCAAGGGCGTCCATGTCCGCCCGCAGCAGCACCGAGGGGCCGGGCCGGTCTCCACGAAGGACGGCGGTCACGGAACTGAGGCGCTCACCCGTGCGGATCTCAAGCTCGAGCGGCTTGAGCATCTCGATGATCGCCGCCTGGGTGCGGGGCAGGTCGAAGCCCACCTCGGGTTCGCGATGCAGACGGCGTCGAAGTGCGATGAGGCCTTCGGCGAGTCCGGCGGCGTCCTCGCGCAGCGACTCGGGCGTCGACGCGCTCATCGCCCGGCCCACCGATCCGCCACGATCGGCGCGCCGCTCTCGACTCGGTAGACCTCACGTCCGTGGATGTGCACGCGCTCAACGGTCGAGCCGACCTCGAGCGGGTCGCCGCTCCACACGACGACATCGCCGTCGCGGCCTGGCTCCAGTGCGCCGACCCGCTCGTCGAGCCCGGCGATCTCAGCCGCGACCGAGCTGATCGCCGAGATCGCCTCGTCCCAGGTCAGTCCGGCTCTTCGGGCGACGGCCGCCTGGAGAACGAGAGCATCGATCGGCACCACCGGGTGGTCGGTGCAGATGGCGGTGCGGACGCCGGCCCGCGTCAGCGCGACGAGATTGTTCACGGACGCCTCGCGGGTCTCGACCTTGCCTCGGGTGCTGAGCACTGGACCGAAGATGACGGGCACGTCGCGTTCGGCCAGCTCGGCGGCGAGCCGGTGGGCCTCAGTGCCGTGGTTGAGCACGAGGCGAAGGTTGAACTCGTCGGCGATCCGCAGTGCGGTCGCGATGTCGTCGTGGCGGTGCACGTGCTGGTCCCACACGAGGTCGGCTGCCAGTGCGGCGGCGAGCGCCTCCTTGCCGAGGTCGCGTGCGAAGAACTCGCCCTTCTCTTGGGCGTCGGCCCGCCGGGCGGCGTACTCGCCCGCCGCGATGAGCGCCTTCCGGATGACGAGCGCGACGCCGAGCCGGGTGCGCGGCAGCTGACCGCGCTCCCCCCAGGCGTGCTTGGGGTTCTCGCCCAGGGCCGACTTCATCCCGACCGGATGCTTCACGACCTGCTCGTCGACGGTCCGGCCGCCCCAGGTCTTCATCGCCACGCTCGTCCCGCCGATCGGGTTGCCCGATCCGGGCTTCACGACGACGGTCGTGACTCCGCCCGCGAGCGCGTCCCGGAAGGCGCGGTCCTCGATGTTGATGCCGTCGATGGCACGCACGGCGGACATGTCAGGTGCGCTGACCTCGCTGGCATCCGCGCCCGCGGGGCCTTCACCGTCCTCGTGGGCGCCGATGTGGGTGTGCGTGTCGACGAACCCGGGGAGCACCCAGCACCCGTCCGCCTCGATGATGGGGACGCCCTTGGGTACGAGTAGATCGTCGTCGACGCGTTCGATGACGCCGTTTCGCACCAGGACCGTGCCGCGGTCGATGACGTGGCCGGTGCCGGTCACCACGCGTCCACCGACGAATGCGACATCCGCCATGCTTACTTCCCTTCCCTGCTGTTGCCGAGCGCGGCCATCTGCCGCGCGAGTGTGTCGATGCCGACGCCGGCGATGCCACATCTCGGGTTGACCCGCACGTGCGCTCCGTCAGGTCGCACGCGTGGGGATCCTGAAGGTGGATGGCACGCACGTCGTCGGCTGGGCCTCACCGTGCGAGAAAGTCGAGTCGCGCGGGTGCGCTCCCGGCGTTGTCGGTCACGCTGTTCCCTCGCGGATGAAGGCCCTGAGGTCGTCCGACAGCGCAGTCAAGCTGTGGGGATCGGTGTACATCATGTGTCCGGCCGGGTAGCGTCCCTCGCGCAGACGCGCGGCCGGCAGTCCATACTGCGAGCGCAGGTGCTCGAGCGAGCCGACGGTCGTCAGGGTGTCGAAGTATCCGGTGCCGAAGAACAGGCGCGCGCCGGCGTTCGCACGGAGCAGCGCCGCGAGGTGCGCCGGGTAGTCGAACATCGCGAAGGGCGAGGGCATCGCGCTGCCGCCGAACCGTGCGACGGCAGCGTTCTCCAGGTAGTTCCAGCGTTCATGAGCGGCGACGGCGACGCGGTAGCGCCGCTCGCGGGGGATCCCCAAGTGCTCGGTGAACAATCGCCGTGCGGCGGCATAGAAGACGGGATCGAGTCGTACGGACGCGGCGTCGATATGCGGCTCGCCTGTACCGGCTGGGGCAGGCAAGGTGTAGCGCGCGTCAGTCAGCCCGAGCACGAGCCCTCGGTCCGCCAGGAGCAGCGTACGGAACTCCTCTTTGTCGACACGCAGGCGGCGGGACCGGAGTTCCGCGGTGCCGAGTCCGGTGAAGCCCGCCAGTCGCTCGACGACGGAGGCAGGCATCTCGTCGGTGAGCAGCGCCACCGCGTACTCGTCCACGGCGAACGCATGCGCCCGGCGCACCACCTCATCCAGGGCGAGCGCGCCGTGGGCGCTCTTCCCGTGGTACCAGGCGGTGGCGGCGAGCAGCGGGAGGGCGGCGACGAACCCGACGGGGTTGCCCGGACGTTGCGTGGTCTCCTGCGCGTTCACGCACTGGCCGAGCATGGCGACGCCGGAAACCGCGACCGGCTCATCGGCGGCGAGAAGGGCTGTGGCGGTGAGTGCGGCTCGGATCGTGCCGTAGCTCTCGCCGAGCAGGTAGACAGGTGATTCGAGCCGGTTGTGGCGCTCCAGCCACGACCGTACGATCTGCGCGGTGATCGCGGCGTCGCGGTCGACGCTCGAGATCGCGGCGGGTTCGACGCCGTCAGCGAGTCGGCCGAAGCCGGTGTTGATCGGATCGACGAACACCAGGTCGGCGATGTCGATGAGGGCGTCGGGGCTCGGTGCCAGCGCGTCGCGCACGACGGGTGCGGCGTCGAGCTCACCGGGCACCGCGGCGCGCCAGGGGCCGAGCCCACCAAGGTGGAGCCACACAGAGGCACAGCCCGGCCCGCCATTGAAGAGGAAGAGCACCGGGCGCTCCGCCTCCGCCGGGTCCCGGATGTACGCGAATGTCCACGCGTCGCCGAGCGTGCGCTCCGACTCGTCGGCGATCGAGATGCGCCGCACCTCCGCCGTGAATTCAACGCGGGCGTCACGGATCACTGCGGAGTGCCGGCTCGTGTAGTGCTGGGGCATGTCGTGGTCCTCGCGAAGCCATCACCTAAATAGTTATAATCATTTAGGATGATATGAAACGGAAGTTACCACTGTCAACAGCAGCCAGGAACCGAAGCGGGGGCCCGTAGACGACGTAGCCCCACACATCGCGTGAACGGGCCATCACGGAACATTCCGCTAGGCTATTCGCAATAATCGTATGTATTGATTGGAGCAGGATGACCGATCTCGTAGCCGCAGTCGACGCGGAGGAACGCTTCGAGACCCGGCACACGATCCGATTCGGCGAGCGCACGCTCGAGTACACCGCGGCCGCGGGAACCGTCGTCGTCCAGGACGACCAGGGGCGCCCGAGGACGAGCATGTTCTACGTCGCGTACTCCGCCCTCCAGGAGGAAGGCGCCCCGAGGCGACCGATCACCTTCCTCTTCAACGGTGGACCCGGCTCGGCGAGCCTGTGGCTCAACATCGGCGGGTTCGGGCCGAAGCGCACGCCGACCGCGACACCGGCGGCGACCCCGCCCCCGCCGTACACCGTCGACGACAACCCGCACAGCCTGCTCGAGCACAGCGATCTCGTCTTCCTCGACGCCCCCGGCACCGGCTATTCGCGCCTGCTCGGCGACACATCGGCCGCGGAGGTCTGGGGCGTCGACCAGGACGTCGACGCGTTCGCCCGCGCGATCACCCGCTACCTCACCCTCACGAACAACTGGAACGCGCCCCGTTTCCTCTTCGGCGAGTCGTACGGCACGACGCGAGCGGCCGCGCTCGTGCATCGGCTGCAGAACCAGGGGCTCGACTTCAACGGCGTCGTGCTGCTCTCGACCATGCTCAACTGGGCGGAGAACCACCTCGGTCTCGACCAGGAGCACATCAACCTCCTGCCTTCGTTCGCCGCGACCGCTTGGTATCACGGCCGGTCCCGCATCGACGCGACGAGCATCGAGCAGGTGCTGGATCAGGCGCGCGAGTTCGCACAGGGCGAGTACGCGACGGCGCTCCAGCTCGGCGACCGGCTCCCCGCCGATCGTGAGCAGGCGGTCGCCGAGCGGTTCAGCGCGTTCACCGGCCTCGATGCCGACCTCGTGCGCCAGCGTCGGTTCCGCATCGGCATGGAGCCGTTCCGCTACGCCCTCCTCGCCGACAAGGGCCGGGTCGTCGGCCGCTTCGACACTCGTTTCGTCGCCGATCACCAGTACGTGGTCGGCACCGGCTCGCACGATCCCGCGACCGACGACGCGGCGACCGCCGGCGTGAACAGCGCGCACCTCTCGGCGTTCCGGGAGCACCTCGCCGGCGATCTCGGCTACACGAGCGATCTGCACTACCGCCACCTGTACAACATGGTGATCTCGCGTGCATGGGACTGGCACCACAAGGCCCCCGGCGTCGACGAACCGATGCCGGTGCCCGTCGTGAGCCTCGACCTCTCGGCGGCGATGCGCCGCAACCCGAACCTGCGGGTCGCGGTGATGGGCGGCATCTACGACCTCGCGACTCCGTTCTTCGGCGCCGAAGTCGACATCGCCAAGCTGTATCTCGCCCCGCATCTGCGCGGGAACATCGAGTTCCGTTTCTACGAATCGGGCCACATGACGTTCGTCGACGAGGTCGTCGTAGCGCGGATGAAGGCCGACCTCGCGGCCTTCTACGCCCGATCGACCGCTCACAAGCCGGTCGACCCCTCCTGACGGTTCGGCGAGCGAGGCAGAGCGAGCCGCGCGGGGCATGGGCACCGCACGGCTCGCCGATTGCCTGCGTCAGGCCACCGACGCCGTCCTCACAGTCAGCCGAGGTGCCGGATCGCCAGCGACGCGAGCGCGACGGCCTGGTCGGCGAGTACGGCGTCGTCGAAGACGACGTGCGGCGAATGGTTCGGCGCGGCCGTCTCGTGATCGATGTCGCGCGGCGTCGCGCGGAGGAAGACGAAGACCCCGGGCACTTCGCGGAGGACCTGGCTGAAATCCTCGGATCCCATGACGGGAGCGGGTGAGACGCGGACGCGCTCGTCGCCGAAGGTCGCCGACAGCGTGGCCAACGCGTCGGTTGCGAGGGCCGGATCATTGACCGTCGGGGGGCACACCACGCGTACCTCGACGTCGGCGTCGCACCCGTGGGCCGCGGCGACGCCCCTGACCAGCTCGGGAAGCTCGGCCTGCAGCCGGTCGAGCACATCCGCTGACAGCATGCGGATCGTCGCGCCGAGCTTGGCCTCATCCGTAATGATGTTGCGGGCCACTCCACCCGCCTGCAGTTGCGTCGTGGTGAGGACCACAGGGTCGAAGACGTCGAACCGGCGCGTCACGAACGTCTGGAGTGCCTGGACGAGCTCGGCGACGGCGGGCACGGGATCGACCGTGAGGTGCGGGGCGGAAGCGTGGCCGCCTCGACCCCGGACGACGACATCCAACTCGGCGCACCCGGCCATGAGCGGCCCCGGACGCGTCGAGAAGACGCCGAACTCGCCTGGTACCACGTGGATGCCGTAGGCCGCAGTGGGGCGCGCCCCCGCGGCGTCGAGCACCCCCTCGGCGATCATGCGAGCAGCGCCGTCGCCGAGCTCCTCGCCGGGCTGGAACATGAACACGACGTCGCCGGCGAGCTGTTCGCGCCGCGTGTGCAGGAGCATCGCGGCACCGACGAGTCCGGCCACGTGGAGGTCGTGTCCGCACGCGTGCATCGCGTCTCCACGCGCGCGATAGGGCAGGTCGACCTCCTCACGCATGGGCAACGCGTCCATGTCGGCACGCAGCAGCACGACCGGTCCGGGACGGCCGCCTCGTAGCACCGCCACGACCGAATCCAGTTCCTTGCCGAGCGTGACCTCGAGGTCGAGGTCCGCCAGCGCGGTGATGACCCGCTCCTGGGTCCTTGGCAACCGCAGGCCGATCTCGGGGTCCGCGTGGAGCCCGCGGCGCAGGCGGATGAGCTCGGGCAGGATCCGGCGGGCGTCCTCGTGCATCAACGCAGACCGTCCTCATCGGCGAGTCGGAGCAGGTGGTCGGTGCCCGCGTTCTCGATGCGCGGGATCGCCGACACGAGCGCCTGGGTGTACGGATGGCGCGGATTCGCGACGATCTCCTCTGCGTCACCGTACTCGACCACGCGTCCACGGCTCATCACCGCGGTGGTATCGGCGATATAGCGGACGGCGGCGAGGTTGTGGGTGATGAAGATCATCGAAAGTTCGAGCTCACGCTGCAGGTCGCGGATGAGGTTGAGCACCGCGCCCTGGACCGAGGCGTCGAGCGCCGAAGTGATCTCGTCGGCGACGATGAGCCGCGGACGCACGGCGAGGCACCGCGCGATGGCCACGCGCTGTCGCATCCCGCCCGATATCTGCGACGGGTACTGGCCTGCGACCGCCGGCTTCAGGCGCACGAGCTCGAGCAGTTCGCGGACGGATGCGGCCCGCTGCTTCGCGTTGAGGTCGCGGTGCGTGGTCAGGGCCTCCTCGATCGTCTCGCCGACGGTCATACGCGGGTTCAGCGACGAGTAGGGGTCCTGGAAGATCATCTGCACGCCTTGGGCACGGTGACGACGATCCACGCCGCGCGTATGCAGTAGGTCGTCGCCGTCGAGCGTGATGCGCCCGGATGTCGCGCGCTGCAGCCCGGCGACCGTGCGTGCGACGGTGGACTTGCCCGACCCCGACTCCCCGACCAGGCCCACGATCGTACCGTGCGGTACGGTCAGCGAAACCCCGTCGACGGCGTTGAAGGCGCGTTGACGGTGACCGAAGGTCACGACCAAGTCCTCGATGACGAGTTCGGCCATCAGGCTCCTACCTCCTCGCGTCCAGGTGTCGTGTCAGGTGCGATCGCGTCTTGCGGATGCCAGCACGCGACCCGGCCGCCGTGGCGGTGCGGAACAGGGACGGGGGTCTCGGTCCGGCAGAGCTCGGTCGCGAACGCGCAGCGGGCGGCGAAGGCGCACCCCGTTATGGGACGCGACAGGTCCGGCGGCTCGCCGGGGATCGTCACCAGCGGCGTGGTTCGGTCGGTGTCGAGGTCGGGAAGCGATGCGGTGAGCGCCCTTGTGTAGGGATGCGCAAGCCGCTCCGGGGTCGCGAGGAGGGCGATGTCGACGTCCTCGACGACGCGGCCGGCGTACATCACGAGAACCCGCTGGCAGAGCTCGGCCAGGACGGCGACGTCGTGCGACACGACGATGGCGGCCGCGCCCGACTCGGCGCACTCGCGACGGAGAAGCGCGAGCACACGCCGTTGGACGGTCACGTCGAGCGCCGTGGTGGGCTCGTCGGCGATGATGAGCGACGGCGAGCCGATCTGCGACATCGCGATGAGCGCACGCTGGCGCATGCCTCCTGAGAACTCGTGCGGGAACTGCTGAGCGCGGTGCGCGGCATCGGGGATCTGCACGTCGTCGAGCGCTCGGACCGCCATCTCATGCGCCCGTCTACGGCCGACGGCGCCATGGACGCGCGGGATCTCGGCGAGCTGGGTACCGACGCGCAGGGCGGGATTGAGCGCCATGAGGGAGTCCTGGAAGACCACGCCGACGCGGGTCCCGAGCACCTTGCCCGCAGCCGCGGGCGTGAGGCCGGTCAGGTCCTCGCCGTCGAAACGGAGCCGTCGGGCGGTCACGGCCGCACCCGCCGGGGCGAGCTGCGCGACCGACATCATGGTGACGCTCTTGCCGCTGCCGGACTCGCCGACCACGCCCACGATCTCACCCGGGGCGATGCGGAAGGAAACATCCTGGACGGGGCGAATCCAGCCGTCCGGTCCGGGAAAGGAGACCGAGAGTCCGTCGACCTCGAGAAGCGGGACGATCGTCTCCGCGCAGTCGGTCGCGGACGCGGACGGCGTCTCCGCCGGTCGCTCGGCGACCGGTGCCGGGCCGAGCCGGCGAGGCGACAACGCCTTCCCGTGCTCGCGGTTGCGCAAATGCGCGGCGAGCGACTCACCGAGCATGCTGAACGCGAGGCCGGCGAACACGACGGCGACACCGGGACCGATGGCGGCGACGGGCGAGTTGTACACCTCACCGAATCCCTCGCTGAGCAGGCGTCCCCAGTCGAAGTCCGGCGGCTGCACGCCGACGCCGAGGAAGCTCAGGCTGGACAGCGCGAGCAGGCCACCTCCGATCGAGGTGGTCACGTTGACGATGACGGGCTCGGCGATGTTCGGAAGCACGTACCGCGTGAACTGGCGCCTCCGAGAGACACCGAGCATGCGCGCGGCGGCAAGGAACTCTGAGCCGCCGACGCGCGAGGAGAGCGTCTGCGCGAGGCGCGCGAACGACGGTGTCATCGTGAGCGCGAGGGCGACCACCGCGGTCGTGGCCCCCGGCCCGAGGAGAACTACCGTGAGCATGGCCACGAGGAGCACCGGGAACGCGAGCCACGTGCTGACGACGCTCGCGAACCAACGCTGGGCGCGAGCGCCGAACACCGCGGGCATGGCCCCGAGCAGCAGGCCGATGCACGCGCCGATGAGTGTCGCCGCGATGGCCATCACGAGCGAAAGCCGGGTGGCCACGAGCGTGCGGAGGAGGATGTCGCGACCGAGCTTGTCGGTGCCGAGCAGGTGCTCAGCGGACAGGGGCAGCGCGATGGAGTCGGGATCCGCCGCCACGGCCTCGTCGCCCCACACGACCGGAGCGAACACGGCGAGCAGGACCAGCACCCCGAGCATGCACACGGCGATGATCGCCATCGGCTGCCGCGACAGTGCGGAACGGCGGGTCGTCATGAGGTCTCCAGGAGCGAGGTACGCCGGTCGAGCAGGGAGAGCACGAGGTCGACGAGCAGGTTGACGACGAGGATGATCGCGGCGTACACGAGCGCGAGGCCCTGGACGATGCCGTAGTCCTTCGTCGTGATGGCTCCTACGAATGCCATTCCGAGCCCCGGCCAGTTGAACACCTGCTCGACGAGCACGCTGCCCGCGATCATCGCCCCGAGCAGCGTCCCGCCGATCGTGAGCGTCGCGGTGAGCATGTTCGGCAGGGCGTGCCGGAAGTAGACCATCCAGGCGGGGAGCCGCTTCGAGCGCGCCGTACGCACATAGTCATCCTTGAGCGTGTGGAGAGCCTCGATACGGGCGATGCGTGAGATGGACGCGGCCGCCGACACGGAGAGGGCGATCACGGGCAGCAGGTACGACGCCGGGCCTGTGCGCCCGGCGACGGGGAACGCGTGCAGCGTGATGGCGAAGACGATGACGAGGACCACGCCCAGGAGGTATTCGGGGATGGCGGCGATGAAGGCCGTGACCCCCGTGAAGACCGTCTCGACGCCGCGGCGGCCGTTGCCCTGGGTGATGATCGCGATGCCGAGACCCACCGGGACGGCGACGAGCAGCACGACGAGGAAGGCGATGCCGGCGAGCTCGAGCGTCGCGGGCAGCCGGTGCGAGACGAGCTCGGTGACGGAGCGGCCCGTGATGATCGAGACACCGAGATCGCCGCGGAACAGACCCGCGAGATAGTCGAAGTACTGCACGATGAGGGGATCGTTCAGGCCGAGCATCTCCCGTCGGGCCTGCACCACGCTCTCGTCGGCGGTCGCGCCGAGCGCGGAACGGACGGGGTCGCCCCCCGCCATCCGCAGCACGAGGAACGCGACCGTGATGATCACCCACATCGCGACGAGCATGCGCCCCGTGCGGCGCAGAAGGAAGCCGAGCCACCGGTAGCCGCCGCGGCGGCTACCGGACACGGATGTCGAGGGCGTCATCAGACTACTTCGACTCCGACACGCGCAGGCTGGTGGGCACTACGAGCGTGTTCGAGTTCAGGTTGAACTTGACGCCGTTGCCGTAGGCGGTCTCGGTCGACTCGTACAGCGGCAGCACTTCGAGGTCCTTGACCAGCGACCGCTGCGCGGCCTCCCAGCTGCCGCAGCTCTTTTCGCCGGCCTGGCCCTGGGCCGTGGCGGCCAGGTCGAAGAACTCCTGGTTGGTGTTGTACGTCCAGTTGCCGCCCTTCGGGGGGAAGTCACCCGAGAGGATGCCCTGCCACGTGTTCGGCAGGGTCGTCGAGATGGGAGCCCACAACATGTCCCAGTCGCCACCCTGGAAGATGACGTCGGTGTACGACGGCGACGGCGTCGGGGTCGCCTTCACCCCGATCTCGGCGAGCTGCTGCTGGATGAGTTCGATACCCGAGACGGCCGACTTGTCGGAGTTCGCGGGATAGAGCAGCACGAGCGACAGCGGCTTGCCGTCCTTCTCCCGGGTGCCGTTCGCGCCCTTCACCCAGCCGCCCTTGTCGAGCGCGGCCGCCGCGGCGTCCTTGTCGAACGCCGTGAGCGCCGGAGTGATGTCGGTCGTCTTGCAGACGTTGCTGTACGACGTCGTGAGGCTCTTCATCGGCGTGCCGCGACCGCCCGTGCTCACCTTGCCGACCGCGTCGCGGTCGATGGCGCCGGCGAGCGCCTGGCGCACGGCGAGGTCGTGGGTCGCGCGACCCTTGGCCTGGTTGAAGAACACCAGGCCCGGGCGAGCCGGCACGTCGATCTTGTTGAGGCCGAGCGAGTCGAGACGCTGGCGATCGTCGCCGGCGATGAGCCCGAGGTTCACCTCACCCGACTGGAGCATGTTGGCGATCGTCGACTCGCTCTCGACGACCTGGACGGTCACGGTGGCGGGCAGTCCTTGCGTCTTGGCGGTCACTCCACCGGCGCCCCATCCGTACTCGGGGCGGAGCTTGAGCGTGTAACTCTGGCCGGGCGACGACTCGGCGAGCTTGTACGGGCCGGTGCCGATCCACTCCTTGTCGAGCTTGCTGGGGTCGGCCGAGCCTGCGTGGCAGACGACCGGCATGAGGCCGATCGTCGCGAGCAGGAAGCTCTGCGGGGTGTCACTGTGGAACGTGACAGTGCGGCTCGCGTCATCGGCGTCGATCTTGAGTCCGGTGGCCGGGAAGTACACGCCGCGGTACGGGGATCCGGTCTCCTTGAGGCCGGCATAGTCGAAGCTCGCCTTGACGTCGCTTGCGGTCAGCGGGGATCCGTCGGCGCAGACGATGCCGTTCTTGAGGGTGAAGCGCAGCTCGGTGGTCGACTCCTCCCACTTCTCGGCGAGCAGTCCCTGCGGGTCGGCGCCAGCCGTGAAGGACACGAGAGACTCGTAGCCGAACGCGGCGAGGTTCTGGGCCGCCACGGTCGCGTTCTTTATGGGGTTGAGCTGGCCCGGGTCGCCGGCGAGCGCGTAGGTGACGCCGTCCGACGCTGCGTCGCCATTGCCGGTCGCGCTGCAGCCGGTCAGCGCGAGCACGCTCGCACCTACGGCACCGACGAGGGTAACAATGCTTCGTTTCATGGTGGTCCTTCAACACAGGCGCGGAGCACACGCCCGGCACTAAATGAATGTTATGAATTATGTAGATACTGATGTTTCGACGGTGTAACGATTCGTGACACGAACCTCAGGCGCGCGAGACCGCCATGACCCACGCGCGCTCAATGAACCGCCCGACCCGCACCCCTCCCCCTCCGCGGCCGAGCCTGCACCGCCCAGAGCCGCCATACGGGACGCCGGCGTCGCGCCGGCCTGATCCGAGATCCCCATGCGGCGCTCCGGGAATCGCCGCCGATGGCAATGGAGTCGATCCGGTCGGCACACGAGCACAGCGCATGGGAGGCGACATCGAACCGGACGCCGGGGATGGAGAAGCCGCGCGGGACCCCATGGACGCTGGGCGCGTCGGCGAGCAGATCACTATCGGCCTGTTCCTTCATCGGACCCCTCCCCCCGCTGATGGCGAAACACTGTATTCGTTACAATGATTCATGGCAACCATGTGTGACCTGCGTGATCACGACGCGCCGGTCCTGCCCGTCGAGAGGCGAACTCCCGCCTGCTCGCACCGCCGGCCGAAGGCGATCGAGGCGTACTGGGCTGACCGCCCGGGTCGCTCGCTTCGAACTTCCGCTTCACCAGCTCCGACGCGGCCGCAGCCCGCCATCCGCGATCACCGGGCGGCAGCCCTTACGCCGGGAGACACCGGCCGGCCGGGCGCGCGCATAAGCCGGGCCACTCACTTGCGGCCCACCTTCTTCCCGTCGATCGCGCGCAGGTCGGCGTGGATGCGTGGCGCCCCATACACCTCGTCGGAGGTCGTATGGTGCCGGTGGATCGGGCCAGCTCGTCCTTCTCGGCGCTGGTCAGGCCTTCTTGGCGGCAGCCGTCATCGAGGTCGGCCTGACGCACCCAGGTACGGATCGACTGCGCGGAGGACTCGAACTCCTTGGCGAGCCCCTCCGGTGACTGTCCCGCACGCGCCAGTTCCACCATCTGCCGGCGGAATTGCGGCGGATAGTTGTTCGGCACAGTGGACTCCTTCCGGGAACCAGGGTTACCCAGAGGTCAGGAGTCCGCCAAACCGGGCCGACTTCACTCGACGGGCCGACCCGCCAGATCATGCACGAGGCCGGGGCCGGATCGTCACCGACGACGGACCGGTCATCCTGACCCTCCCCTAACGCCCGAGAGAACGCCGGGCGGCGGAAACCGCGCCCCGCTCTCCTCGCTAACGCCGTTGGCCGTTCGGGTCGCTACTCAAGGGCCGAGGCGCCCGCGACCTGCGCGACGGCCTGGTCCATGCCCTCATCGGCGTCCCGCTCCGGGGTCTCGCTGAGGCCGAGCTGGAGATGCTCGACGTGGTAGAGAGCCTGGTCGAGGAGCTCGGCGACGTGATGGTCGTACAGCCCGTAGACCACCGACCGGCCACGCCGCTCCCCCACCACGAGGCCGAGGTTGCGCAGCAGGCGAAGCTGGTGGGAGCAGGCGGACTGCTCCATCCCGACCGCCGTGGCCAGCTCGGTCGCGGGCAGGGGCCCTTCCCGCAACCGGGCCAGGATCAGCAGGCGGGACGGGGTGGCGAGGGCCTGCAGTGTGGCCGCCACCTTCGGTGCGCTGGCCGCGTCCAGGCGGGCACGGGGAACGGCGGTTCGCGTGACGGGGACGGTCTTGTGGCCCATGGCGGACAGTCTACCCGCGATAGATGAAAGGGTGTTCATGTATTCCTGTATGGTGGATGGGGTCGGTACACCCCCGCCCGTACGAAAGGGCCCTCCACCATGTCCTCCGCCGTGAACACAGCGCCCGGCGCGCGCGACACGCCCAGACGCAGAACGCGCGTCTTCGCGCTTCCGGAGGCCCGCTGGGCCGCCGCCGCGACGGTGTTCTTCCTGCTCGCGCTGCCCCTGCAGCTGCTGGGCGCGCCCGCGTGGGCATGGGGCCCGCTGTACGGCCTGGCCTACATCGCCGGGGGCTGGGAGCCGGCCAGGTCCGGGCTGCTGGCGCTGCGTGACAAGACCCTGGACGTGGACCTGCTGATGATCGTGGCGGCGATCGGAGCGGCCTGCATCGGGCAGGTCATGGACGGCGGCCTGCTCATCGTCATCTTCGCCACCTCCGGCGCGCTGGAGGCGCTGGCCACCGCCCGCACCGCGGACTCGGTGCGCGGCCTGCTCGACCTCGCGCCGGCCACCGCCACCCGGCTACTCGCCGACGGCCGCGAGGCGGTCGTCCCCACGACCGATCTGGCGGTCGGCGACGTGATCCTGATCCGGCCCGGCGAGCGGGTGGGCGCCGACGGCCGCGTGTTGTCCGGAGCCGGCGAGGTGGACCAGGCCACCATCACGGGCGAGCCGCTGCCGGTGGTCAAGGAGGTCGGCGACGAGGTCTTCGCCGGCACCGTGAACGGCACCGGCGCCATGCGCGTGCGGGTGGACCGGGACGCCTCGGAGTCGGTCATCGCCCGGATCGTGGCCATGGTCGAGGAGGCGTCCAGGACCAAGGCCAGGACGCAACTCTTCATCGAGAAGGTCGAGCAGCGCTACTCCGCCGGGATCGTCGTCGCCACGCTCGCCGTCTTCGCCGTGCCGCTGGCCCTGGGCGCCGATCTCACCGGGGCCCTGCTGCGCGCCATGACCTTCATGATCGTCGCCTCACCCTGCGCGGTCGTCCTGGCCACCATGCCGCCGCTGCTGTCCGCCATCGCCAACGCGGGACGGCACGGCGTGCTGGTCAAGTCCGCCGCCGTGATGGAACGCCTCGGACAGGTGGACGCGGCCGCGCTGGACAAGACCGGCACACTGACCGAGGGCACCCCGTACGTCACGGAGGTGCGGGTGCTGCGCGGATCCGGCCTGGACGACCACGGCCTGCTCGCCCTCGCCTCGGCGGCCGAGCACCCCAGCGAGCACCCGCTGGCCCGCGCGGTCGTCGACGCCGCCCGCGCCCGCGGTGTCGGCGTGCCCGTGGCGGAGGACTTCACCTCCACACCCGGCACCGGGGTGGCCGCCACCGTGCGGGGTCGCAAGGTCGCGGTCGGCAGCCCGATCCGGATGCTGGACCAGACCCGCAGCCCGGACGCCGCGGCCCTGGTCGCCGAGCTGGAGACGGAGGGCCGCACCGCGGTGCTGGTGGAGGTCGACGGCAGCCCCGCCGGGGTGATCGGCATCGCCGACCAGGCGCGCCCCGAGGCGGCCGCGACCGTGACCGCGCTGGCCTCACTGACCGGAACGTCCCCGGTCCTGATCACCGGCGACAACCCGCGCGCGGCGGAGCGCCTGGCGAGCGAGGCGGGCATCGCCGACGTCCGTGCCGGGCTGCTCCCCCAGGACAAGGTGGCCGTCGTCCGCGACCTGCAGTCGACCGGCCGCAAGGTGCTGGTGGTCGGCGACGGCGTCAACGACGCGCCGGCGCTCGCCGCCGCGCACACGGGGGTCGCGATGGGCCGGGCCGGGTCCGATCTCGCCCTGGAGACGGCCGACGCCGTGGTCGTGCGCGACGAGCTGATCACCATCCCCACCGTCGTCGCGCTGTCGCGGCGGGCCAGGCGGCTGGTCGTGCAGAACCTGGTGATCGCGTCGGTGTTCATCTCGGGCCTGGTGATCTGGGATCTGGCCGGCACCCTGCCACTGCCGCTCGGCGTCCTCGGGCACGAGGGCTCGACCGTGATCGTGGGCCTCAACGGCCTGCGGCTGCTGCGCGAGGCAGCCTGGCTGCGCGCCCGCGCGGACGTGGAGGCGCCGGCTTGAGGGTGAGGACGTCGCGCGAGAGGACGTCTGGAATCCCGTGCGTCCCCTCGGTGCGTGGACGCTGGTCGCCATCCGTATCAAGCCATCCGTATCAAGCCATCCGTATCAAGCCATCCGTATCAAGCCATCAGTGTCGGCTGCCGTGTCGAAGGGGACCTTAAGGAATCCGTAAGCGGGCTCCGCCAGGCTGAAGGAACATGAACGCAGCGGGCCGGACGGATCCGCTCTTCCCCCAACGCGAGAGAAGGAACGGCAGATGGCGAGCAGACTGGTGGTTTCGACCTTCGTGTCGCTGGACGGTGTCATGCAGGCTCCCGGCGGGCCCGGCGAGGACGATTCCAACGACTTCCAGCACAGCGGATGGCTGCCCCCGCACGTGGACGAGGGGTTCGGCCGCATCATGGGCGAGCAGTTCGACCGCGCGGACGGCATGCTTCTGGGGCGCAGGTCGTACGACATCCTCGCTTCGCACTGGCCCGGCGTGCCCGACGAGGAGGGCGGCGCCAAGATCAACAGCATGCCGAAGTACGTCACCACCAGGACGCCGATGAACGCCGAGTGGCGCAACACTCAGGTCCTGGTGGGCGAGGCGGCTCAGACGGTCGCCGATCTCAAGCGGAGCACCGACGGCGAGATCCTCGTCCAGGGCAGCAGCGACCTCATTCATTCGTTGCAGAAGGCCGAACTGGTCGACGAGTACCGTCTGCTGACCTTCCCCGTCGTCCTCGGCCAGGGAAAGCGGCTGTTCGCCGAGGGGACCGCTCCGGCCGGGCTGAAGCTCACCGGGTCGACCGTCACCGACGCCGGCGTCGTGTACATGACGTACGAGTGGGCGGGCAAGCCCTCGTACGGTTCTGTCGTATAACGCCCTCTCCGGCGCCGCGAGGCCGAGCCCGGCGGCGTCGCGGGTGGGTCGCTTCGGCGGCGTCGGCCGGGGTCATCCGTACTGGTGGTGGCGCAGGACCCGGGCGAGCAGGCCGGCCAGCTGGTCCCGCTCCTCGGCGGCGAGCGGAGCGAGCAGGACGTCCTGGACCTCGGCCAGCACGTCGTCGAGCCGCCGGAGCTGCCGCACCCCGGCCGGTGTGATCGTGATGATGTTCCTGCGCCGGTCGCTGGGGTCGGGAGCGCGTTCGAGCAGCTTCCTGTCGGCGAGCTCATTGATCATCGCGACCATGTCGCTGCGGTCGACACCGCACCGGCGGCCCAGCGCCGCCTGGCTGGCCGGCCCGAACTCCTCCAGCGCGGCCAGCAGCCGGTAGTGGTAGGCGCGCGCGTCCACGGCGGCGAGCCCTTCGGAGACAAAACGATGGGCATGTGTCGCGGTCTGCGTGATCAGCCAGCTCGGCGTGGTCATCAACCGCGCGGGGGCGGCGCTGTCGGCCGTCTCGTCCACCATCTCGCGAGTCTAGCAAGTTTGTTGGCATAACCCACGATCGCCTGCCCGGCCCTCGCCGACAGCGCAAAGGATGCAGAGAGTTCTTCGCAGAGGACACTATGCAGAGGACACGCTGCAAGATGTAGGGTGCCGGGATGACCCACGAGTCCGAACACGGCCTGCCTCCCACCAAGCCCAGGCGGCGGCTCGACTCCCGAAGCCTGCGCGGGCTGGCTCACCCTCTGCGGATGAGCATCCTGGAGCTGCTGACGATCGACGGCCCCGCCACCGCCACGGGGCTCGCCGCGCGTCTCGACGAGAACACCGGCACGGTGAGCTGGCATCTGCGGCACCTCGCCCAGCACGGCTTCATCGAGGAGGAGGTGGGGCGCGGAACCAAGCGTGAGCGCTGGTGGCGGGTGGTCGACGAACCCAAGATCCTTTCAACGGCCGACTTCCGCGACGATCCCGACGCCAGGGGCGCCCTCTCGGTCTATATGCACGAGCTGGTGCAGCAGTACTTCAACCGGGTCGTGACCTACCTGAACGAGGACTGGGACGACGACTGGCAGCGAGCCGGCACCATCTCCGACTGGCGAGACCTGCGGATGACGCCCGCCCAGCTCAAGACGCTCAACGCCGAACTGATGGCCGTCATCGCCCGCCACACCCTTCCGCAGGACGCCGAACCCGCCCCGGGCGCGCTGCCGATCATCGTGCAGATCCAGTCGTTCCCCCGCGGGAGGCGGGGCGGCGCATGAGTCGCGACACGCGCGGCGGTGGCCTCCTGCGCCGCCATCGCGACTTCCGGCTGCTGTGGTGCGGTGAGACCTCGGGCAAGTTCGGCGCCTCGGTCACGCGCGTGACCATGCCGCTGATCGCCGTCTCCACGTTGCACGCCGGTACGTTCGAGGTCGGCCTGCTGAGCGCCTCCGCCTGGTTGCCCTGGCTGGTCATCGGCCTCCCCGCCGGCGTCTGGGTGGACCGGACGCGCCGCAAGCCGATCATGCTGGCCGCCGCCGCGGTATCCCTCGTGCTGTTCGCCGCCGTTCCGGTGGCGGGATGGACCGGCCATCTGAACGTGGGCCTGCTGCTGGTCGTGGCGCTGCTGACAGGCGCGGCCGCGGTGTTCTTCCAGACCGCCTACACCGCCTACCTCCCCAGCATTCTCGACGCCCGCGACCAACCCGAGGGCAACGCCAAGCTGCACGGCAGCGCGTCAGCCGCACAGATCGCCGGGCTCGGAGCCGCGGGCCTGGTCGCGCAGGTGGCGGGTGCGGTGAACGGGATGCTCGTCAACGCGGGGACGTTCCTCGTCTCCGTCCTGTGCCTGACGGGCATCCGGCACCGGGAACCACCCGCCGACAGGATCGGCCTCCGTTCCGGGGCGCTGCTCGGCGACGTCGGGGACGGCCTGCGGCTGGTCGTCCGCGATCCCTGGCTTCGTACGCTGACGCTCTTCGGATCCGCCTCCAACCTGGCCCTCATGGGCTACCAGTCGATCCAGGTCGTCTTCCTCGCCGAGAGCGTCGGCCTGGCTCCCGGCGCGATCGGCGGACTCATCGCCGCCACCAGCAGCGGTGGCGTCGCGGGGGCCCTCGTGGCACGTGGGGTCGCCGAGCGGATCGGTACGGCCCGGGCGACGCTGGTGTTCGAACTCGGGCTCGCGGTGTTCGCGCTGCTCATCCCGCTCTCTTTCGCCGGAGCCGGGCTCTCGCTCTACGTGATCGGCGGATTCTGCGTCTCGGCGGGCGTGGTGGCCGGCAATGTGATCAAGGCGAGCTTCCAGCAGCGTTACTGTCCGCCGGAGCTCCTCGGTCGCCTGACGGCGAGCATCTCCTTCCTGAATTACGGAACGATCCCGCTGGGAGCTCTGCTCGCCGGAGGACTGGGCGCCGTGCTCGGTGTTCGCCCGGCCATGTGGATCATGACCGCCGGGGTCCCGGCCGCCGCGCTGATCCTGCTCTTCTCCCCGATCCGGCGCTCGCGGGACCTACCGGCCTCCCGCCGGGCGTACGGCGAGCCGGGGCTGCCGCTTCCCGATGCGGAGCCGGTTCTGCCACCTCGCTGACCGGCGTCGCCGGTGGAAGGCCGGACCGCCCGCTCGCGGCGTCCTCACCGGTCGACGCACCCGGCCGTCGACCACCTCGGCCCGCGCCGCGAACTCCCGCTCCCGGCGTGAAGCGCGAAGGGCAGACGAGGCCGAAGATCCGGCATACTGGCGCGACTCGATCTTTCGTGATCTTTCCCCTGAAGGACCCCGTATGAATGTGTGCTGGGTGCCGGTACGCTCCCTGCGCCCGATCCGCGCCTTGGGAACCACGGCCGTGGTCCTGCTCGCAGTGTCGGCCGTCGCGTCCGCCGGGATGTCCACGGCGTACCTCGTCGGCGGCGAGCCCCACGACCGGCGGTCCTGGCTTCTGATCGGTCTGTACGCGCTCGCCCATGTCCCGGCGGGGATCGCCGTCCTCGGCTGGCTGTCGCGCGCCCGCGCCAACGCGTACGCCATCTCCCCGGAGTGCTTCCACCGGTACGCCGCGCTGTTCATGATGGCGGGCTGGTTCCTGCCCGTCGCCAACCTGTTCGTCCCCAAAGGCATCATCGACGACATCTGGGCCGCATCGAGGCCGGGCCACGGTCCGCGCGGCTTCGGCGGCGACCTCCGTACGGCCCTCCGGCCGGCTCTCGTCTGGACGTGGTGGCTCGCCTACCTGGCGATGATCGCGGCCGGAGGAGCGGCGGCCCGCGTCATGTCCAGCAGGAAGCCGCTCGGCTCCATCACTCTGGTGAGCAAGGATGTCCTCGCCCCCGCGGTTCTCGCCGCTCATGTCGTGCTGGCGCTGGTCGCGGGCGCGCTCGCCATCGCGGTCGTCCTGAAGATCACCGCATTTCAGGAGATCGCCCGCGTACCCGAGGCGGAACCGGTCGCCTGACCACCGCCGCCGAGCCGCCGGGCTCCTGTCACCGGGATCCGCGCTGCGCATCCCTGCGCGTCGGGTGAAGCCGTTGGCGGGCTCTCGGGCGCTCGGTCCCGGGCGCGCGTCGGGAGCTACGGTGACCGGGGGCCGTCGAGCAGTGCCCCGGCGATCGTCTTCTGCTCCGGTGCGACAGCGGTCTCGCCGTCCTCGACGTCCCAGAGCGCGTTCTGCAACACACGGCCGAGCGTCCATCCCGTCGCGCGCCGCCGGTCCAGGCCGAGAATCTCCGTCATCAGGTCGAAGCGGCGCCGTACGGCACGGGCCACATCGCCACTGGCGACGACCTCGTCCCATCGGTCACCCAGTGCGGGGAGCAGCTCGAACCCCGGGTCACCGGCGAGCGGCTTGGGGTCGATCGCCAGCCACGGCTCCCGCGCGGATGACGACGGGTGGGGAGCCAGGACGTTGTCGTAGTGCAGGTCCCAGTGCAGGAGCCGGTCGCCGGCCCCCCCGAGCAGGTCCCGTACGGCGCCCGCGCAGGTGTCGAGCAGGCGACGGTCGGAAGGGTCGGGAAGGCGGGCGAGGGCCCACGGGAGCTGTTCGAGCATCGCGGCGGCGACGTCCGCCAGGCGCCGCAGCCCCTCCGGCGCGGGGAGGGCGACCAGCCGGGCCAGGAGTTCGGACAGGATCCGGATGGCGGCCATGTCGTCGTGGACGGTCGAGAGCGATCGGGACGCGTCCAGCCGTTCCAGCAGCATCACCCCCGATTCTGTCGCGTCGTGCAGGAGCCGGACCGCCCCGTCCCCATCCCAGGCACGCAGGGCGACCGGCTCGCCACGGGTCTCCTCGTCGACGGGCTGGAGCTTGAGGGCCGCCGGGGCGCCGTCCGCGCGGACGACCGGCAGCACGAGTGCCACGGCTCCGTGCGATGGCGGACCGTCGGCGCGCAACTGCCATCGGTCCATGAAGTCGGCGGCCAGATCCGGCAGCGCGGCGATCCAGGCACGGCCCGCCGCGCCGCGATACCTGTCGTGGGAGGCGGCCAGGGCGGCCGGAACCTCGATCCCGGACCCGGCCGAGCCGTGCGGTCCCGGTGGGCCGGGACACCCCTGTGCTACCGGTCCACCGACATCGATCCCTGGACGGCACTCCGCGCTCATGATCGCAACCTAGGCGGTTTCCGGGCGGCGGGCGGCGACGCGCCGCCTTCAGGATGGGGCACCTCCGGCATCACATCGTGCCGCGGGGTGGATTGGAGGCGCGTCACCCCGGGTCTGGTCACGCTATCGGGAGGTCGACACACAGAACTCATTGCCATCGGGATCGGCCATCACTACCTGACCGACCTCGCCCTGGCCGATGTCGATTCGAGTCGCTCCGAGGGAGATGAGACGGTCGACCTCCGCTTGCTGATCACCGTGCGTAGGTGGAGCGAGGTCGAAGTGCAGTCTGTTCTTCCCGGTCTTCGGCGCCACTGGCGGACCGCCCCACGTGATCTTCGGACCGCCGTGCGGCGAGCGGATGGCGGTCTCCTGGTTCTGGTCCCAGACCAACGGCCACCCCAGCGCCTCGCTCCAGAAGTACCCGACCTCCTGCGAACCGTCGCACGAGAGCGCTCCGATGAATCCGCAGTCAGCGAGGAACTTGTTGTCCGGCCCGATGACGCAGAACTCGTTGCCTTCGGGGTCGGCGAGCACCACATGATCCTCTTCCGGGCGTTGCCCGACGTCGATGTGCCGCGCACCGAGTTCGAGCGACCTCGCCACCGTCTGCTGCTGGTCTTCGAGGGACGTGCTCGTCAGATCGAAGTGCATCTGGTTCGGGCCGGTCTTCTTCTCCTGGGACGGAAGACATCGGATCCGGAACCCGGTGTCATCGCTCGGCAGGAGCGTGATGCCATCGTGGGGGTCGTTCACCGTCTCCCAGCCCAGGACTCCGGCCCAGAAGCGGGCGAGACGGAGCGGGTCGTTCGCATCGAAGCAGAGCGCGACGAGCTGAGCAGTCATCCCGCATCTCCAATCTATTGACTCACAGGCGTAGACAGGGCACGTCCTCCCACGCATGACGGAAGCCAACGCTAACCAGCTCGAGGACGGCGACGCCAACGCATTTGGGTCAGACGGTGACGCTTCCGCACGATCCGCGATCAGGACAGTGGACGATTGACCCCAAGACCGGCGCCACCGGCGGCAGAGCTTGTTGGGATGCCGTTAACCGACAGGCCAGGGGCCGCCAAACTTCGAAAATCCCTCGCCCGCGAGCCATACCAAACGGGGTTAATACTTCGGTTCCTACCGCTGGTATTGCCAGGCGCCTATAGTCAAGGCATGGCCAAGGAGAAGACGTCGATCAGCATCGCGCCGTGGATCCTCGAGAAGGCACGAGCCCACGCGGAGGCGAACGGCCTCAGCCTGTCCGCCGTCATCGAGCGCGGGCTGCTCCGCGAGATCACGGCACACCACGACCAGATGACGCGCGCCGCGTTCTACGGCTCCCCGGCGACCGCCGGGCAGGAGGCCGACGAGGCCGCGATGGCCGACGACATGCGCCTCGCGCTGAAGGACAAGCAGGGCGGGGCCGCGGCGTGACCCACCGCTTCGGGGAGCTCTGGACGGTACGGCTGGCCGACCGCGAGGAGGTCAGGCTCGTCGTGTCCGGCGACTTCTACCACACGTTGTACGGCGACAACGTGCTGACCGCGTACGTCGAAGCCGCCGACATGGCGGGCGCGCTCACGGCCTTCTCGGTCGACGTGGGCGGCGGCCGCGCCGCGATGATCGACCGGATCACGACCGTCCACGCCGGCCGGTTGCAAGAGAAGGTCGGCGACATTCCCGAGCCCAAGCTCGTCGATGTACGCGGGATGCTCGCGGCGATTTTCGGATTCGCCAACTGAGGCCGTGAGGGGGCCGCCCGCTTCGAAGCTCCAGGGGTCTCGCCTCGGCGGGCGGTGAGCAGGGCCTCGATGTCGGCGATGGCCCGCACGTTCTCCCGACCATGTACGGCACCGGCCTGCCCGTCCTTCAGCCCGAGCCGATCGTCACATACGCGTCGCTCGGCCCGGACGGGCCCGTGGTCACCGGCTCGGGCAGCCACGGCCGCCGGACGCGCGTCCCGGGTGACCCGGGCGAAGCGGAGCTGGTCCGGGCCGAGCTCACGCCAGATCGAGGGTGGAAGTCAGCCGAACCAGCCGGGGACGTCGAGGCGGAACACGTCCTGCGGGGTGACCGCGCGTAGGTCGGCCTCCAGCGCGCGGAGCCGTTCCTCCCCCAGTTTCGCGGCCCAGCCCGCCCGCAGCTCTTCGAAGATCCGCGCCGACCTGGTCAGCGCGTCCAGGCCGCGCGGCGTCAGCCGTACGATCTTGCGGCGGGTGTCGTGCGGGTCGCGGGCGCGCTCGACGTAGCCGAGGCGTTCCAGCGTCTCGACGGTCTTTCCGGCGGCCTGCTTGGAGACCCCGAGCGCCCGGCCCAGCTCGACCGCGGTCGTGCCGCGCATACCGATCGCCTGCATGACGAACCCGTGCATCGGCCGTACCTCCGGATGCCCCTGCCGGGCGAGCTCGGCGTGCAGCGCGTCGATGAGGGTGCGAAATCCCAGGAAGAGCCGCAGGGGCAGCTCGAAGCCGGGAGGGTCGTTTGACACGATAGACAACCTGGTTCACTATTTAGACAACGTAGTTGCCTAGTTTAGGAGACGCGGACATGCCTGTCATCCGTGCCGACCAAGCCCGCCGGTCTGAGACCCCCGGCGGCGTCATGACCACCTTCGCCTCGCCCACCCAGGGCGGTACGGCGGCAGCGCTGTGGCGCGTGGACGCGAACCCCGACGTGGCGGGCCCGCCGCACGACTTCGACACCGAGCAGGTGTGGGCCTTCACGGCCGGCGCCGCGACGGTCGAGCTGGGCGGCGAGACCTTCGAGGTCGCCCCGGGCGACACGGTCGTCATGCCCCCTTCGACCCCGCGTCGGGTCACCGCCGGGCCCGAGGGCTACTCCGCCGTGGTGACCGCCGCCGCCGGAGCGACGGCCCTGCTCGCCGACGGCACCGTGCACGGCGTGCCGCCGTGGATCGCCTGACCCGCACACCCCCGTCACCACATCGAGAACCGGTTCGCCCGACCACTGAGGAGATCCCTGATGCCCGTCATCCATTCCGGCGACGCCCGCAGGACCACCACGCCCAACGGCGTCATGACCACGCTCGCCTCGCCCACCCAGGGCGGCGCGGAGCGGGCCATGTGGCGCGTGGACATGCCGGCCGGCACCGAGGGCCCGCTGCACGCCTTCGACACCGAACAGATCTGGACCCTGCTCACGGGTGGTTGCACCCTCGAGATCGACGGCGAACGGCTCCATGTCGCTCCCGGTGACACGATGGTGCTGCCCGCCGACGTGACCCGCCAGATCTTCGCCGACCCTCACGACGGCTTCGCCGCCGTCGTGACCGCGCCGGCGGGCGCCCGGGTCTACAACCCCGGCGGCGTCTCGGCCGCCGACGCGTGCGACCTCGCCCCCAAGGGCACCGATCGGATCGTGCCGCCCTGGGTCGCCTGACGTACGGCGGCGCCGTCGCTCGGCGGGCGCGGCGGCGCCGCGATCACACGTCCGGTGTCAAGGGGAACCGAGATCACGGCCGCTCGTACGCCGCCGGACGGGACTGGGCCGCACGCAGCCGGGCCACGTCGAGCTTGCGGGAGCGGTCGAACCGGTAGACGCCGTTCTGCTCCTGGAATGTGTCGGTGAGCTGCGTGTAGCAGTAGCCGAACATCTCGGGGTTGTCGAGCAACGCACCCACCAGCCCGGCGAAGCGGGACTGCAGTTCCTCCTCGTTCGCCGGGCGTGCGCCGTATCCCCAGGAGACGGCGTTGTCGTCACCCCCGGCCGAGGCCGCCGCGTCCGGGTCCCACCAGATCCCGCCGAACTCGCTGCAGAAGTACGGCTGCCCGCGATACGGCAGGGACATGGCGACATCGGCGCCGAACACGTTGGTGTACGGCCGTCCGTCCGCCAGACCGGACAGCTGCTCGGCGAACAGCTCCGGATCCTGCTCGTACAGATGGGAGTCGTAGACGTCACTCTCGGCCACCCGGTGGGAGTAGCCGGACGCGTCGAGGACCGGACGCGTGGTGTCGGCCGCCTTGGTGGCCAGGAACATCGCCCGCGTCACGTCGTCGAGCGTGGTGACGCGGTCGTGGATGACCTGGTGGGTCTCGTTGAGGGGACACCATCCGACGATCGAAGGGTGGCTGTAGTCGCGCTCCACCGCCTCCAGCCACTGGGTGACGAACGAGGCGGTCGGCTGCTGGTTGTCCTCCCAGCCCGCTCCGGTCGAGGCGCCCCAGTCGCCGAACTCGCCCCACACCAGATAGCCGAGCCGGTCGGCGTGGTAGAGGAAGCGCTCCTCGAACACCTTCTGGTGCAACCGGGCGCCGTTGAACCCCGCCTCGCGGGAGAGCTCGATGTCGGCCACCAGCGCCGCTTCGCTCGGCGCCGTCATCAGGCCGTCGGGCCAGTACCCCTGGTCGAGGACGAGCCGCTGGAACACCGGCCGGCCGTTGAGGCGCAGCGCCCGCCCATCGACCGACAGCGAACGCAGGCCCGCGTAGCTGTCCACGCCGTCGACGAGGCCGCCTTCGGTGTCGAGTAGTTCCAGGCGCAGGCCGTACAGGTGCGGATCCTCAGGACACCACAGGCGTACCCGGTCGGCGGGAACCCGCAGGACCACCCGGGGCGCGAGATCGAGATCGGCGCGCACCTTCGCGCGCGCGACCTCTCCCGCCACCTGTCCGGTCGTCTCCCCCGCGACACCCTCCGCCGCCGTACCCGCGTCCTCACCCGGGTCGCCGCCGCGCGGGGCGTCGGTGAGTACGGCGCGGACCGTCCATCCGGGCCGGTTCGCGGTGAGCGGCACCTCGAGGTGGAACGCCGATCCCGCCACGTCGGGGGTGATCCGGGGGCGCCGCAGCCGGACCTCCGGCACCGCCTCCAGCCAGACGGTCTGCCAGATGCCCGTGGTCCTGGTGTAGTGCACGCCGCTGTTGGCGTAGGTCGTGGACTGCTTCCCCCGAGCCTGTACGGCATGGCGCGGGTCGCGGGCCCGGACGACGACGGTCATCTCCTCACCGGGCTCGACCACCCCGCCCAGGTCGGCGGTGAACGGCGTGAAGCCGCCGCGGTGCCGGGCCACCTCGACGCCGTTCACCCAGACGGTCGTGTCGTGATCGACGGCCTGGAAGTGCAGCAGGACCCGCCGCCCCACCCACCCGGCGGGGACGGTGACCGTCCTGCGGTACCACACGGCCTCCAGGAAGTCGGTGATGCCGACCCCCGACAGGGTCGACTCAGGAGCGAACGGCACGACGATGCGGCTGTTCAGGGCGCGGTCGCGCAACCCGCGTTCGAGACCGGAGTCGGCCTGGTCGATCTCGAACTCCCACTCGCCGTTGAGTGACATCCACTCCTCGCGGACGAACTGCGGGCGCGGATGCTCCGGGCGCGGCGTCTCCATCGGTACGGCCGGGGTGTGGGGCGACGGCATGTGATGCTCCCGGGGGAAGGAGGTCGTGATCTGCGAGCGAAGCGTATTACAACGTGGGAATCCGGCCAACCAGGACCCCACGACGCCTGCCTTGAACGGCTTCGGGGAGGATGCTGGTCGTGTTGGTCCTGGGGCGGACCGTGGAAGGGACGAAGACCGGGCCGAGGTCGGCGCGGGTGAAGACCTAGCGGCCGGTGTCGAGGTCGGCGCGGGTGGGGGCGAGCGGCCCAGGAGGCCGATCGCGGTCGCAGCAGATGGGCGAGAGGCGTGCTTACACGGCAGCGTCGGTGGCGGGGACGCCGTCGGCGCGGAGCTTCTTCACGACGACCTGACCGGCGAGGACGGGGAACACACCGTGACCTCGACGTGGAGACACCTCTCGCCGGGGATCACGAGAGGCGCTCGATCGTCACGGGAATCAGCCCCTGGTAACGCGTGATCGTCATCAGCTCCCGCAGCAGAGCCCCGACGGCGTCGCCCGGCGGATCGCCCAGACAGGCGGTCAGGTCGATGCTCGAGGCCACGCCCGCGCCGATCCGGCGAAGATCCCAGGTGAACACATCTCCGGCCACGCGCCGACGAGCTGTGCCGAGCACGCGAGCCTGCGGGCCGGCGACGTGGTCGGCGAGCGTCATCCCCCAGACCTGCCGCAGGTGGGCCACCTGGTCCTCGCGCGGCGCGTCGGCGAACAGGATCCGGTAGACGCGCTTCTCGTGGAATCCCTCGGGGACCTCGGGAGGAGCGAACCGCAGCGGGGGCGAGCCGGGCAAGGCCGCGTGGTCATGGAAGCGGGTACGCAACGTCGCCTCATCAGGCAGCGCACCTGCCCCCAGCCGTCGGTAGGCCGTCTCCGCGTCACCCCTTCGGACCGGGACGACCCGGACGCGGAGCCTCGGATCCGCGCGGATCGCGCGACTGAAGGCCGCCGAACTCCACCAGTCACCGTCCGCCGCCGTCCACACGGCGTTGGCCAGGCCGGTCGCCGTGTGATCGTCCGCGAGCATGAACTCCTCGACGGCGATTCCGGACGGCTGTGCCGACGGGTCGCCGTCCCACGCCTCAGGGAAGATCAAGTAGTAGTCCAACGCCGGGTGTGCCATGTGTCCGGCGACCGGCGTCGCCTCCTCGACCCGGCGCGTCTCTCCGTTCAAATGCGGTGTCCTCTCATTCCGTGCCGTATCGCGGCAGGGTGCTCTCCCGGACGACGAGCCGGTGCGGGACGACATACGTGACGGGCGGCGAGGTGTCGCCGTCGATCCGCCGCAGCAGCGCCTCCACGGCCAAGCGCGCCAGCTCCTTCTTGTCCGGGGCGACGGTCGTCAGCGCGGGATGGGAGAAGGCGCCCTCCGGGGTGTCGTCCCAGCCGAGGACGGCGACATCCTCGGGAACGCGGATCCCCGCGCGGCGCAGCGCGCGCATGGCGCCGATCGCGAGCAGGTCGTTGGCGCAGACCAGCGCGTCGAGCCCGAGTGCATTCCGACCGGGCGCATCGCGACTAGGAACGTCGAGCACGGGTGGATCCTGGCCGGATACGTGCTGATCTGTCGTGTTCCGGCGGGGGAGCCGCGCCAGGAACTCGGCCACCCGGGCGTCGCCCTCCTCTCGGGAGTACGCGGCCGCCGGGAGGATCAGCGCGCGATCCAGTGGGAGCCCAGCCGTGGCAAGCGCCTGCTCGTACCCCTGGAGCCGCAGGTCACCGGTGCCGCGCGGCCGCCAGGACTGGTGCCCGAGGAAACCGATCCGCTCGCGTCCGGTCTCCAGCAGGTGCCGCGTCGCCTCCGCGGCCGAGGCGACGTTGTCGATCGCCACGTGGTCCAGGCCGGACTCTTCGGAAGTGACGTGCTCCCCGATCAGCACGATGGGCGTGCGGTCCCTGCGTGCGGCGAGTTGCGGGCCGGTCATCTCCAGCGGGCTGAAGATGATGCCGTCGATGACCCTGACCCGGAAACCTTCGGCGACCACACCCTCACGATCGGCCTCACCGTGCGTCTCGTCGATGAGCACCGTGTACCCCGACCGTGCCGCGCCTTCGATCATGACATGCGCCAGCTCGCTGAAGTACGGGTTGCCGATCGCGGGCACGGCCAGGGCGAGCAGGTTGGCGCGACCCATGCGCAGCTGCCTGCCGGCGACGCTGGGCCGGTAGTTGAGCTCCTCGATCGCGGCGAGCACCCGTGCCCTGGTCTCCGGGCGGACGTTGGCCCGCTCGTGCAGCACGTTGGACACCGTCTTCCACGAGACGCCCGCGCGCTGCGCGACGTCCTGAATCCGGGCGGGCCTCATCCTCGCGCCTCCCCAACCGCGTGCTCCGGGGCGACAGCCTAGTGCCGCCCCCGCGCCGCGCGACGCCCCGACGGACGAGCGATCGGGTGGCCGACCGCGTGGCCGACCGCGTGGCCCTCCCCCGGGGGCGTCATCCGGTAGGCGGCCGACCGGCTCGGGCGGCCGTCCATCTGGAGGTCGTCCACTGGGCGGCCGTTCAAGAGGCGGCTGACCGCCGGAGGGCGATCAGGAGCCCTCCGGCGGGAGCCCACCCTCCCGCTGGTCCTCGCCGGCTCTGGCGGAGGCGGGGGCACCGCCCGGTCCGAGCAGGTGGGCGACGACGTCGGCGGCGGTGTACCCCTCCGGCAGGTCGCCGAGGAAATCAAGGTCCTGACCGAGGGTGAGCAGCGGCGGCTCCTGGTACCCGTCCGGCCGGTGCTGCCCGAGACCGATGGCGGCGACCAGGCCGTTGCACAGACACCTGCGGCCTTCCGTCTCCTCGAGACGTCCTCCCTTGCGCAGGTACGCGTCGACCGGCTCGGCCGGGCACCGGAAGCCGACACCGCCGTCCGGCTTGACGTACGGCGTGCGCAGATGGCCGAGGTCGCACAGCCTGGGGCGGCGCTCGTGCACCTCCGGGGCGGCCAGGGTGTCGGGCAGGCCGGCCACCTTGAAGGGGAACCCGGCCGGTGAGGCGTGCGGGTCGTTGCGCACCCGCAGCGTGCCATCCTTGGCCTGCTCAAGGAGCCTCCGCCGCAGCTTGTCGTCCAGGCCGGACTCGCGGCACAACGCGAAGGCCGTACCCACCTGGACGCCCGCGGCGCCGGCCTCCAGTGCCCGCGCCAGCCCGTCCCGGCTCGCGTAACCTCCGGCCAGCCAGAACGGCAGGCCGAGCGCGGCGACCTTGGCGAGATTGACCTCGTCGCGCGGCCCGTACACCGGCTGGTCGGTCTCGTCCAGCCGCATCCGGCCGCGCGGCGGCGCGCTGTGCCCGCCCGCCACCGGCGCCTCCACCACGAACCCGTCCGGCCGGGTCTCGGGCGTACGCGCGAGATAGCCGGCGAGCACGTCGGAGGAGACGATGGCCAGCAGCCGGGGCCTGACCAGCGGCTCGGGGGTGCGCCCGAGCAGCGCGACCGGGTCGATGCCGACGGCGTGCCGTTCCCCGCCTTCCGCCCCCGCGACCGTGACCGTGACCTCGGCCGGCAGGTGCGCGGCGAGCCGGTCGAGCAGCCGCGGGATCTGGGACGGAATGCCCGCCCCCATGAGCACGAAGTCGACTCCCGCGAGCATCGCCCCGTAGGCCGCCGCCGGCGTCGCCATCTGGATCTTCTCCAGGTAGTTGATGCCGACCGTGCCGCCGTCCCGCTTCGCGAGGAACACCTCGGCGAAGTTGGCGACCACGGCCAGTTCGTCCCGTGCCCGGTTCGGGCGCAGGCCGAGCCGCGGCACCGGCCGGTGCGGCGCGCCGGGCTCGATCCCGTCGCGCACGTAGTACCTGGCCAGGATCCGCTCGCTGATCGCGGGCACGGGGAACTCGGCCAGTGCCCCGCGCAGGTGCCCTCCCGGGTCACCCTGCTGGAGCCGCCTGGCCAGCGTGACGTCCAGCGCCACCCCCGAGACCACGCCGAGCTGTCCGGTCCGGGCGACGGACCGCGCCAGCCGCCACCCGGACACACCTACTCCCATCCCTCCCTGGATGAGCGCGGGAAGCCCGCCCTCGGCCGTGGCCGCCGCGGACCGTACCGGGCCGGGGACCGGCTGCTCGGCGATCGTCAAGGGGAAAACCTCCTGCTCGGCGGACATCGGGCTCTCGCGTCCCGGTGACGCCAGGTACTCCGGTGGATGGCGTGACGAGTCAACCGGTTCGCGGTGATCTCCCTGTAGTGACCAAAGTCCCGAGCGCGGGGGTCCCCAGTCACACAAATCCCTACAAAACGAACAAACTTCCGGTCAAAGAACGGCCGATCGTCCCCCCGAACAGGGCCGAAGGTCCCACGTGACCGCGTCGGCGGGCATGTCAGCATGGGATCGCGCCGGGCGCGGCGGGCGCGGCGGGCACCGCCCGGATCGGGCACGCGGTCGCGCGCCCCTCAGGCAGGAAGGCAGCCCCCATGACCTCGGCCGAGGTGTCGACCGGTTCCGAACGGCCGCACGGACCCTCAGGATCACCCGCGCAGCCGCGACCATCAGCACCCGCGGCATCAGCACCTGCGGGATCGGCATCGCCGGGACCGGCACCCGCCGGACCACAGGAACCGCCGGGAACGCCCGCGAGGCCCGGCCGCCGGGCGAGCCGCCTGCTGAAGGCCAACGCGGTCGTGGTGGCCTGGCTGGGGCTGACCGTCCTCGCGGCCCTGGCCGGGGACGCGCTGCCCGCTCCCCGCTGGCTGCTGGTCCACCTCTTCCTGCTCGGCGCCGCGACCAGCGCGATCCTGATCTGGAGCGAGCACTTCACGGTCACCCTGCTGCACGCGCGCCCCCCGGACCCGCGCTGGAGCGCGGCCCGCCTCGGGACCGCGAACGCCGGTACCGCCGCCGTGCTGGCGGGCGCCGCGCTGGGCCCCTGGTGTGCGGCGGCGTCGGGAGCGGCCGTGATCGTCGCGGTGGTCGTCTGGCACACCGCCGTCCTGGTCAGGATGCGTCGCCGGGCGCTGCCCGGCCCGTTCGCCCACGTCGTCCCCTGGTACGTCGCCGCGGGCGCCGCGCTGGCGGCGGGCGGCCTGCTGGGCGGCCTCCTGATCTCCCGGGTCGTGCCCGGAGGCGCGCACGAGCGGCTGCACGCGGCGCACGCCGCGGTGAACGTGCTCGGCTGGATCGGCCTGGCCGTGCTCGGGACGCTGTTCACGCTCTGGCCGACGGTCCTGCGCACGAAGGTGTCCGCCCTGACCCGCCAGGCGTCCCGTACGGCACTGCGGCTCGCGGTGCCCGGCCTGGCCGTCGCCGTACTCGGGCTGCTCCTCGGATGGCGCCAGGTCGCGGCGGCGGGTATGGCGCTCTACGCCGCCGCGGCGGCGGTGGCGCTGGCTCCGCTGGTGGAGACGCTGCGGCGGCGCCGCCCGACGACACCGGCCGGCTGGACCCTCGCGGCCGGGGTTGTCTGGTTCGAGGTCGCGCTCGTCGCGGATCTCGTCATGGTGGCGGTGCGCCCGGCGGCCCAGGCCGGCCGCGCGCTGGAGACGCTCCTGCCGCTGGTGCTCGCCGGTTTCGTCGCGCAGACGCTTCTCGGCTCCCTCGGCCACCTCCTGCCCGCCATCGCGGGCGGCGGCCCCGCCCGCCTGAAGCGGAACGCGGCGCTGCTCGAACGCGGCTGGCGGGTCCGGCTCGCCGCGGCCAACCTGGCCGTCCCCCTGGTGGTCCTCCCGGTGCCCGGCCCGCTGCGGTTGCTGGGCTGGGCGCTGCTCATCGGCTCGGTCACGGCCTTCGTGGTCCTGGCCCTCGCGGTCGTGCTCGGGCCCGTCCTGGCGGGCCGCCCGGCGGTGCCGGGGATCGCGGGGGTGCTCCTGGGCTGCGTCCTGACCGCCGCGGCGGTCGTCGTCGCGGTCCAGGACGTCCCGGGCACCACAGCGCCGGGTACTACAGCGCCGGGTACTACAGCGTCGGCGGCCACCAGCGTGTCGGGTGCCGTGTCGGGCGCGGCCCGTACGGTCGAGGTGACCCTGTCGGGCATGCGCATCCGGCCGGGCACGATCGAGGCTCCGCCGGGCACCCGCCTGACCCTGCGCGTCACGAACCGGGACGGCCAGCGCCACGACCTGCGGTTGTCCACGGGGCAGAGCACACCGATGCTCGATCCCGGCCGGAGCGCCACCATCGTGCTCGACATGCCCGCGACGGCGGTGGACGGCTGGTGCACCGTCGTGGGGCACCGCGTGGCCGGGATGTCCATGCGCGTCCTGCCCACCGCGTCCACCGCATCCGCCGCGTCCGCTGGGTCCGCGGGAACGGCGAGCACCGCGCAGGCGGCCCACGACCAGCAGATGAGCGGCCACGACATGAACGCGAGCACGGGCCGCCTGGACCTGACCGCGCCGATGTCGGCGGGGTGGAAACCGTACGACGCGACCCTCGAGCCCGCCCCTGGAGGAACGGACCACCAGGTCGAGATCCGCGCCACGGAGGCCGAGCTGGAGGTGGCGCCCGGCGTGCGGCAACGGGTGTGGACGTTCAACGGGACGGTTCCCGGTCCGATGCTCCGCGGCCGTGTGGGCGACGTCTTCACCGTCACCTTCGTCAACGACGCCGCGATGGGCCACGGCCTCGACTTCCACGCCGGCGCTCTGGCCCCCGACCGGCCGATGCGCACGATCCAGCCGGGAGAGCGGCTGACCTACCGGTTCCGCGCCGACTTCGCCGGAGCCTGGCTGTACCACTGCTCCACGATGCCCATGTCGCAGCACATCGCCAACGGCATGTACGGTGCGGTGATCGTCGATCCGCCGGACCTTCCCCGCGTCGACCGGGAGTACGTCCTGGTGCAGGGCGAGCTCTACCTCGGGGAACCGGGCGGCCAGGCCCAGGTCGACAAGATCGTCCAGGGGCGTCCCGACGGCTGGATGTTCAACGGCACCGCCGCCGGTTACGACCACGCCCCTCTGGAGGCGAAGGCCGGTGAGCGGGTGCGGATCTGGGCCGTGGCCGCCGGGCCGAGCGACGGCACCTCGCTCCACGTCGTGGGCGCGCCGTACGACACCGTCTACAAGGAGGGCGCCTACATGCTGAAGAAGGGCGGACCCGGCGGAGCCCAGGCGCTCGACCTGGCCCCGGCACAGGGCGGCTTCGTGGAGCTGAGATTCCCCGAGCCGGGCACCTATCCGATCGTCGACCACGACATGCGCCACGCCGAGGCGGGCGCACACGGAGTGTTCCGTGTGAGCGCGCCATGACCTGGTGGTCGGTGGTCCGCTTCCTGCATGTCCTGTCGGCGGCCCTGTGGGTCGGCGGCCAGCTCACCGTGTCGCTCGTCGTGCTGCCGCTGGCCCGCCGCCTGCTGGACGCCGAACGGCGCGCCACGGTGCTGAACGCCGTCGGCCGCCGCTTCGGCATGTTCACCGGCGCGGTGTTCCTGCCGGTCCAGATCGGCACCGGCGTAGCCATCGCCTGGCACAAGGGCGTGACCTGGGCCTCACTCGCCGAACCCGGCTACGGCCGCATTCTCGCGGCAAAGCTCGCGCTGTTCTGCGCGGTCATGGCGGCGGCCGCCGTGCACGGCTGGGCCTCCCCCAAGGGGCTGCCCGGCCTGGCCCGCACCATGGCGGTGGCCGCCCTGGTCGGCTCGGTCGGCATCATCGTGCTCGCCGCCGCACTGCCGGCGACCTGACCTGCCGTCCTGACCAGACGACCGGACACACCGGATCCCACCCCCGATAACGACCATCCGCGCACCTGAGGCCGCCGTCGGCCCCGCACCTCCGTCCTGACCTGCCACCCGACGTCGCCACTTGCCGGGCCATCTGCCGCGCCGCGTGGTCCGCGATACCAAAGATCATCGGGACCTTACGCAGCCACGACCGGGACCAAAGTCCCTGATGCTCTCCCATAACGGGCCACAAAACTTGCATTCAGGATGCGATTTTGGGAACTGGGGCGAGAATGACCACCGTCACTCCTCTGATAACACACACGGCCATGGCGGGCCGTACCCGCGCGCTTGTCCTCGCGACGGCGGCCTTCGCGGTGAACTTCTGGGCCTGGGCGCTACTCAGCCCCCTCGGGCCGACGTACAAGGACCTGCTCGCCCTGACCCCGTTCGAGGTGTCGATGCTGGTGGCGGTCCCGGTCATCGTCGGATCGCTCGGCAGGATCGTGCTCGGCGGGCTCACCGACCGCTTCGGCGGCCGTTCGGTGTTCGGCGTCGCCGGCCTGGTCGGCATCGTGCCCGTGCTCTTCCTCGCCTTCGCCGGCAGCTACCCCTCGCTGCTGGTGGGCGGCTTCCTCCTGGGACTGACCGGCGCCACCTTCGCGATCGGCGTGCCGTACGTCAACGCCTGGTACCCGCCGGCGCGGCGCGGTCTCGCCCTCGGCGTCTTCGGGATGGGCAACATCGGCACCGCGATCTCCGGCTTCGTCACCCCCTGGCTGGCCCGCGACTTCGGCGCACGCACGCCGTTCTTCGTCGTCGCCGCCGCGCTCGTCGTCGTCGGGCTGGCCTTCCTGACCGTCGGCCGCGACGCCCCGGGCGTCACCCCGTCCACCGAGCCGTTCCTCACCCGCTTCATCCGCGCCGCGCGGCTGCGGATCACCGGTGAGCTCGCCGCGATGTACGCGCTGACCTTCGGCGGGTTCGTTGCCTTCGGCGTCTACCTGCCGCTCTATCTCAAGGACGCCTACGGGCTGACCACCGCCGACGCGGCGGCCCGCTCGGCCGGCTTCGTCGTGCTGGCCACGCTCGCCCGTCCGGTGGGCGGCTGGCTGGCCGACCGGATCGGCGGGCGACCGGTGCTGAGCGGTGCGCTCGCGACCGTCGTCGTGTGCGCGGTCATCGTGGCCTTCGGCCCCCCGATGCCGCTGGCGACCGCCGGCTTCCTGATCATGGCGGCGGCGCTCGGCCTCGGCAACGGCGCCGTGTTCGCTCTGCTCGGCCGGGCCGTACCGGCGACCATGGTGGGCTCGGCGACCGGCGTGGTGGGCGCGGCCGGAGGACTCGGCGGGTTCCTGCCGCCCATCGTGATGGGCCTGATCTTCCAGGCGACCGGCACGTACGCCATCGGCCTGATGCTGCTGGCCGTGGTGGCGGCGGCCGCGTTCGTCTACTGCTGGTTCGTGCTCCGCGTGGCCGACCAACCCTGACCCGCACCGCCCCCGACACATCGATCGACGACTCGAACGAAGAGGAGCACACACATGGCGGGCATGGACGGGCCCATCGACGACGCCCTGCTGAAGCTGGGCCGGCACCTGCACAGGGGTGAGCCGTCCGGCGACCGGAGGACCCTGTACCAGGTCGGCGGGCGCCGGGGCGACGCCTTCTACCGCGACCGGTGGAGCCACGACAAGGTCGTCCGCTCCACCCACGGCGTGAACTGCACCGGATCCTGCTCCTGGAAGGTGTACGTCAAGGACGGCGTCATCACCTGGGAGGCGCAGCAGACCGACTATCCCAGCGCCGGCGCCGACCGGCCCGGGTACGAGCCGCGCGGCTGCCCCAGAGGCGCCGCCTTCTCCTGGTACACCTACTCCCCCACCCGGGTCAGGTTCCCGTACGCCAGGGGCGTGCTGGTGGAGATGTACCGCGAGGCGAAGGCCCGGCTGGGCGACCCCGTCGAGGCGTGGGCCGAGATCGTCTCCGACCCCGGCAAGCGGCGCCGCTACCAGTCCGTCCGCGGCAGGGGCGGCCTGGTCCGCGTCACCTGGGACGAGGCGACCGAGATGATCGCCGCCGCGCACGTACACACGATCAAGACGTACGGCCCGGACCGGGTGGCGGGCTTCTCGCCCATCCCCGCGATGTCGATGGCCTCGCACGCCGTCGGCGCCCGGTTCGTGTCCCTGATCGGCGGGTCGATGCTGTCGTTCTACGACTGGTACGCCGATCTGCCCGTCGCCTCGCCCCAGGTGTTCGGCGACCAGACCGACGTCCCCGAGTCGGCGGATTGGTGGGATGCCGCCTACCTGATGCTGTGGGGCTCCAACGTGCCCGTCACCCGCACCCCGGACGCCCACTACATGGCCGAGGCCCGCTACCGGGGGCAGAAGGTCGTCGTCCTGTCCCCTGACTACAGCGACGCGGCCAAGTTCGCCGACGAGTGGCTCGCGCCCCGGCCCGGCACCGACGGCGCCCTCGCCATGGCCATGGGCCACGTCATCCTCAACGAGTTCTTCGTCGAGCGGGAGACGCCGTACTTCACCGGCTACGCCAAGCGCTTCACCGACCTGCCCTTCCTCGTACGGCTGCGCGAGCACGACGGCGCGTACCTGCCGGACAAGTTCCTCACCGCCGCCGACCTCGGCGAGGAGGGCCAGGAGGCCGCGTTCAAGACCGTGCTGCTCGACGAGCGGACCGGGGAGCCGGTGATCCCGGGCGGCTCGCTCGGCTTCCGCTACGCGCCGGAGGGTGAAGGCCGCTGGAACCTCGACCTCGGCGACACCGACCCCGCCCTCACCCTGATCGGCACGGGTGGCGCTCATGGCGCTCATGGCGTCGATGGCACGGACGGCGTCGGCGGCGAGTCCGTCGTCGTGGCGCTGCCCCGGTTCGACCAGCCCTCCGGCGGTCCGTCCGGCGACTGGGCGGGCGGCGGCGCGCTGCTCAGGGGCGTCCCCGTCCGGCGGGTGGGCGGCCACCTCGTGACCACCGTCTTCGACCTGCTCCTCGCCCAGTACGGCGTCGCCCGCCCGGGCCTCCCCGGCGACTGGCCGTACGGGTACGACGACCCCGCCGTGCCGTACACGCCGGCCTGGCAGGAGGAGATCACCTCGGTGCCGGCAACCAGGGCGGCCAGGATCGCCCGGGAGTTCGCCGCCAACGCCGAGGAGTCCCACGGCCGATCAATGATCATCATGGGGGCGGGGACCAACCACTGGTTCCATTCCGACACCATGTACCGCTGCTTCCTGGCGCTCCTGACGATCACCGGCTGCCAGGGAGTCAACGGTGGCGGCTGGGCCCACTACGTCGGCCAGGAGAAGTGCCGGCCGATCACCGGCTGGGCCCAGCTCGCCTTCGGGCTGGACTGGGCCCGCCCGCCCCGGCAGATGATCGGCACCGCCTACTGGTACCTGCACACCGACCAGTGGCGCTACGACACCTACACGACCGACGTGGTCGCCTCGCCCCTCGGGAGCGGCACGTTCGCGGGGAAGGCGACCGCGGACCTGCTGGCCCAGTCGGCCCGCCTGGGCTGGATGCCGTCCTATCCCACTTTCGACCGCAACCCCCTCGACCTCGCCGACGAGGCCGCGGCGGCCGGCCAGGAGGCCGGGCCGTACATCGTGGAGCGGATCCGGTCGGGCGACCTCGGCTTCGCCTGCGAGGACCCCGACGCGCCGGAGAACTGGCCGCGCGTCCTGACCGTGTGGCGGGCCAACCTGCTCGGCTCCTCCGCCAAGGGCAACGAGTACTTCCTGCGCCACCTGCTCGGCGCCGACTCCTCGCTCCGCGCCACCGAGGCCGAACCCGGCCGGCGCCCCCGCGACGTCGTCTGGCGGGAGACCCACGACGAGACCCGCGACGGGGCCCTCGCGGAGACCGGAGCGGAGACCGGCGAGCAGGCGGGCGGGCCGCGCGGCAAGCTCGACCTGCTGCTGTCGCTCGATTTCCGGATGACCTCCACCACGCTGTTCAGCGACATCGTGCTCCCCGCCGCGACCTGGTACGAGAAGCACGACCTGTCCTCCACCGACATGCACCCGTTCGTGCACGCCTTCACCCCGGCCATCGACCCGCCGTGGCAGACCCGCACCGACTTCGCCGCCTTCCACGCCATCGCCGAGGCGTTCAGCGCCCTGGCCGAGCGGCATCTCGGCGTCCGCCGCGACATCGTCGCGGTGCCGCTGCTGCACGACACGCCCGACGAGCTCGCCACCCCGCACGGCCGGGTACGCGACTGGCGCGAGACCGGTGAGACCCCCGTGCCCGGCCGCACCTTCCCCAAGATCGTCACCGTCGAGCGGGACTACGGCGCGATCGCCGCCAAGATGGCCGCCCTCGGCCCCCTGGTCGACCGGCTCGGCGCCACCACCAAGGGACTCACCTTCGACGTGGAGAGCGAGATCGACCGGCTCCGCCGGGAGAACGGCACCATGAGGTCGGGCATCGCCGCCGGCCGCCCCTCGCTGGCGACCGACATCGCCATGTGCGAGACGATCCTCGCGCTGTCCGGGACCACCAACGGCCATCTGGCGGCGCAGGGCTACGCCACGCTGGCCCGCCGTACCGGCACCTCGTTCGACGGGCTCGCCGACGAACACCGGCGCATCACCTTCGCCGACACCCAGGCCCGCCCGGTGCCCGTGATCACCTCGCCCGAGTGGTCGGGCAGCGAGACCGGCGGACGGCGCTACTCGGCGTTCACCACCAACGTCGAGCACGCCAAACCCTGGCACACGCTCACGGGACGGCAGCACTTCTACCTCGACCACGACTGGATCCAGGAGGCGGGCGAGGCCCTGCCGGTCTACCGGCCGCCGCTGAACATGACCGCGATGTTCGGCGAGCCGGAGTCGGTGTCCGACGGCGTCGTCGTGCGCTACCTGACCCCGCACTCGAAGTGGTCCATCCACTCCGAGTACCAGGACAACCTGCTGATGCTGACGCTCTCGCGCGGCGGCCCCACCATCTGGATGAGCCCGGCCGACGCCGCCAAGGCCGGCGTCGGCGACAACGACTGGGTGGAGGCGGTCAACCGCAACGGCGTGGTCGTGGCGCGGGCGGTCGTCTCCCACCGCATGCCGCAGGGCACCGTGTACATGTACCACGCGCAGGAGCGGGTCGTGGACGTGCCCAAGAGCGAGACGACCGGCAAACGCGGCGGCATCCACAACTCCCTGACCCGGCTGCTCGTCAAACCGACCCACCTGATCGGCGGCTACGCCCAGCTCTCGTTCGCCTTCAACTACCTCGGCCCGACCGGGAACCAGCGCGACGAGGTCACGGTGATCCGGCGCCGCGCCCAGGAGGTCGACTACTGATGCGCGAACGAGGAACGGTGAGCCCGCGATGAGGCCCGAGCGACACGACGGCAACGGATACGAAGGACAGGTGGACGAGCGATGACCAGGGTCATGGCCCAGCTCGCCATGGTGATGAACCTCGACAAGTGCATCGGCTGCCACACCTGCTCGGTCACCTGCAAACAGGCGTGGACCAACAGGTCCGGCACCGAGTACGTCTGGTTCAACAACGTCGAGACCCGCCCCGGCCAGGGCTACCCCCGCACCTACCAGGACCAGGAGAAGTGGCAAGGCGGCTGGGAGCTGAACGGGCGCGGCCGGCTCCGGCTGAAGGCCGGCGGACGGCTGCGCAAGCTGCTCAGCATCTTCGCCAACCCGGTCATGCCGTCGATCCAGGACTACTACGAACCCTGGACCTACGACTACGACCGGCTCTTCTCCGCGCCCGTCCAGGACAGCACGCCCGTCGCACGGCCCCGATCCCTCATCAGCGGCGCCCCGACGAAGATCACCTGGAGCGCGAACTGGGACGACAACCTGGCCGGCGCCCCCGAACTCGCCCCCGCCGACCCGATCCTGAGAAGGATGTCCGACCAGGTCAAGCTGGAGTTCGAGCGGGCGTTCATGTTCTATCTGCCGCGCATCTGCGAGCACTGCCTGAACCCCTCGTGCGTGGCCTCCTGCCCGTCCGGGGCGATGTACAAGCGGAGCGAGGACGGCATCGTCCTGGTGGACCAGGACCGCTGCCGGGGCTGGCGCATGTGCGTGACGGGCTGCCCGTACAAGAAGGTCTACTTCAACCACAAGACCGGGAAGGCCGAGAAGTGCACCTTCTGCTATCCCCGCGTCGAGGTGGGCATCCCGACCGTCTGCTCGGAGACCTGCGTCGGCCGCCTGCGCTACATCGGCCTGATCCTCTACGACGCCGACCGGGTGATCGACGCCGCGACCGTCCCTGACGAGAAGGACCTGTTCGAGGCGCAGAAGGGCGTCCTCCTCGACCCGCACGACCCGGAGGTGATCGCGGCGGCACGCCGGGACGGCATCCCCGAGGACTGGCTGGAGGCCGCCCGCCGCTCCCCCATCCACAAGCTGATCTTCGAGTACGGCCTGGCGCTGCCGCTGCATCCGGAGTTCCGCACGATGCCGATGGTCTGGTACATCCCGCCGCTGTCGCCAGTGGTCGACGCCCTGGCCGGCACCGGCCACGACGGCGAGGAGGCCGGGAACCTCTTCGGCGCGATCGACTCGCTGCGCATCCCCGTCGAGTACCTCGCCGAGCTGTTCACCGCGGGCGACCCCGAGCCCGTACGGGACGTGCTGCGGCGACTGGCCGCGATGCGCTCCTACATGCGCCGCGTCAACCTCGGCCGCGCCCCCAGGGAGTCCATCGCCGCCGCCGTCGGGATGACCGGCGAGCAGATCGAGCAGATGCACCGCCTGCTCGCCATCGCCCCCTACGACGAGCGGTACGTCATCCCCAAGGCCCACGCCGAGCAAGGGGCCCAACTGGAGGAACTCGCCACCGGCTGCAGCCTCGACTACGACGGCGGCCCCGGCATGAGCGGCCCGTTCGGCGAGGCGTCAGGGCAACCACGACCGGTCGCGGTGGAGACCTTCCACGCGCTCAAGGAACGACAGGAGAGCGGCGCGCTCGTCGACCCCGCCGACCGGGAAGGACGGGTCAACCTCCTCAACTGGGACGGCAAGGGGCTGCCCACCGGGCTGTTCCCGCGAAAGAAGGAGGACAGGTGATCCGCCGACACGCCCCCGCGCCTGAAGACGTCCGGGAAGCCCACCCCGGCGACGGCACCTATCAGGATGCCGGACAGCCCGACTTGCGCACCGTCCACCTGGTCGCCTCGGTGCTGCTGGACTATCCCGACGAGCGGCTGCATGAGGCCCGGCCTGTGCTGGCACGAGCCGTGTCCCGGCTGCCCACCGGGGACGCCGCACGCCACCTGACCGCCTTCCTCGACCACCTCGACGCCACCCCGCTGCCCGAGCTGGCCGAACACTACGTGGCGATCTTCGACCTCAAGCGCCGCTGCTGCCCGTACCTCACCTACTACACCTACGGCGACACCCGCCGCCGCGGCATGGCGTTGCTGCGGTTCAAGCACGCCTACCGCGCCGCCGGGTTCGAACCGGCCGCCGGAGAACTGCCCGACCACCTGGCCGTGGTGTGCGAGCTGTCCGGGCGCGGCGCGACCCGCGAGGCCGGCCGGCTGCTGCACGAGCACCGGGCCGGCATCGAGGTTCTCCACCATGCGCTCACCGCCGAGGGCTCGCCGTACGCGCACGTGGTCGCCGCTGTGCTGGCCACATTGCCGCCGCTCGGCGTGCGCGAGCGCGCGGCCGCGCTGCGACTGGCCGCACAGGGCCCGCCCGCCGAGGAAGTCGGCCTCGAACCCTTCGCCGTCACGGGAGACCACCGTTGAACGCTCTGGACCTGATCCTCTGGGGGATCGCCCCCTACCTGGCCCTCACGGTCTTCGTGCTCGGCCACGTCTGGCGCTACCGCTACGACAAGTTCGGCTGGACCACCCGCTCCTCCCAGCTGTACGAGTCGCGGCTGCTGCGCGTGGGCAGCCCGCTGTTCCATTTCGGCATCCTGATGGTGCTGCTCGGGCACGTCGGGGGCCTGCTGGTGCCCAAGAGCTGGACCGAGGCGGTGGGCGTGTCGGAGGAGACGTACCACATCACCGCCGTGGTGCTCGGCACCGTCGCGGGCGTGTGCACCGTGGGCGGCCTGGCGATCCTGATCTACCGCCGCCGCACCGTCGGACCGGTCTTCATGGCGACCACCCGCAACGACAAGCTCATGTACGCGATGCTGGCCCTGACCCTCGTGCTCGGCCTGTCGGCCACGGTCGCCGCCAACATCCTCGGCGGCGGCTACGACTACCGGACCACGATCTCGCCCTGGTTCCGGTCGATCTTCGCCTTCCAGCCGGAGATGTCGCTGATGGCCGCGGCGCCGCTGCTCTTCCAGTTGCACGCCCTCTCGGCGCTCGCGCTGTTCGCGATCTGGCCGTTCACCCGCCTGGTGCACATGCTCACCGCGCCGATCGGCTACCTGACCCGGCCGTACGTGGTGTACCGCAGCCGCGACCTCGGTGGTGAGCGCGGCACCCGGCCTACCCGGCGCGGCTGGGAGCCGGCCGGTCCGCCGCCTCGCTGAGTGAGCCCCTCGATCAGACCATCGATCAAGCCTCGCTGAGCAGACCTCCGAGCGAGCCCCGCAGAGCAGATCCGCTTCGTACGCCTTACTGAGCGGGCCCGCCGCCCCCGGACCGTACCTCCAACTGGAGGACACGCCCTCTGCGCCTAGCTAGAGGCCGAACACGACGAGCCCGGGGGATGATGCCGGTGTATTGATCCGTATCGAGGGGTCCGACCTGCCAGGGCGGGAATGCGGGCAGCGTCGCTCATGGTCCACACCGTAAGCGAATCGAGACTTCAGCCAAAGGATTCAGGATAACCGCAGGTCAGAGGCGACTTCGTTGGAAATTTCTTCATTGCTGCCGGGACCCTTCTTGTGGCCGACGAACTGACCCACCAGACGTTCAGCGAGATGCTGCACCCCCGATCAAGATCAAATAGCTCTGAGCGCGTGCAGCCCACGCGCAGCCGTACGCGCGGACACGCACTCGCCCGTCAGATACGACGAAGAGCCCGCCTCTCCCCATGGAACGCCATGGAACGCCTCCCTTGGAACGGCATGGAACGCCTCCCTATTGAGAGACGCCTAGGAGAAGGGAACAGCAGCACATGCCACTCAGAAGAATCATGATCGGGGTAGTCCTGGCCATCGTGGCGCTGGCCGGTGCCACCGCCCCGGCCTCGGCCGCCGTCCAGTCCATCGCCGGCGTCCAGGAGACCCAGGAGTTCCAGGGGGACGGGGTCGGTTCCAACCGGGCCGCAGCGATCACGATGGCCCGGTCCGACGCCAACGCGCAGGCCGTCGCCGCAGGGTTCCGCACCACCCGATGCCAGACGGTCAGCTCGAACGTCTTCCCCGACGGGCTGGGCTTCTACCTGGCCACGGTCACCATCTCGTGTAGCCGCTGAGCGCAATCGAGTAGGGGACGGGGTCGACCCGTCCCCTCTCACACCACCGGACATACGGGCCCGCATCCGGCGGCTCGTCAGGCCGCAATTTTGCGCCTGTGCCAGGTCGGATAAGACCCTTCAGGCCAAGGCCGGTCCAGTGGATATCGGGCAAGGCCCACTGGAGGACCGATGAGCCCGCGATACGCCAGTAGCCCTTGCCGCTCGATGCCCACTCCCTGGCCTTGTGGTCAGGAATGCCGAGCTTGTTCAAGTTACGGCGCCTGGTCTTGGGCTTCTTCCGTTCCTTCCAGCGGATCTGCCGCATCCGGCGGCGAAACCACTCATCCAGATCCTTGAACACCCTGGGGTGTCGGCCAGGTGGAAGTAGGCCATCCACCCGGTGACGTAGGCGTTGAGCCTGCCGATCCCGCAGGGCATCGACACGCTCCACCTGCGGCTGGACGACTCCCGGATGCGGTCCTTCAGACGGCTGACCGCCTTCGGATCCACCCGGATTTTGACCCCCGACACGCGGTGTCTCGTCGTGAACGTGACTGTGCGGCGCTGAAATCCATTCGCGATCGGCTACCGCCTGAGGCGCGAATGATGGGTGCTGATCCGGCGTAGGCCTTCAGCGCACGGGCGTCGGCGAAGCGGGTGCGGTCGTCGCCGAGTTCGGCGAGCACGCGGGCGCCGGTCTCGCGGTCGGCACCGGACGTCTCAGCGTCGCTCAACTCATCGGCCCTCTCCTCGGCGCCAGCGGCGTTTTCCACGGAATGAGCCGCACGCCGGAATCGCATGATCCTGCGTCGCGCCAGGGACTGGGCTGAAGACCACGTCAATCCATGCGGGCTCAAGCATCGGGTGGGGAACGAGAGATGTCATCAGGCGGCCGGCTCGACGGTGGTGAAGTCGATTTCCTTGAGCTCGGGATTGAACGCCGCCGGCGTCGAGATCGACCCTCACCAGCGGCGCCACACGCCACCGAACTCAACGCCGGGGTGTCCATCGAGCCTCGGCCACGCCTCCACCGAGACGACGCAGCTCTACGCCCTGCTGGACGACAAGGTCGCCGACAGCGAGATCCGCGCCGCACGCCGACACCGGAACCAGGCAACGAGCTGAGGAAGCTTCACAAACCAAGAGCGACCTCACTCGCTGCAATCAAGATCCTTGTCAGCGCCAACGGCTGTCCACCGGCTCCACACCCCCGGAGATCACCGGGCTCCCCGGCCGCCGGGTGATCAGGGGGTGCGTGACTAGGGTTGAACGCCATGACCTCGCTCGCCACCTCCCAGCGCTCGCTCGGCGACCCCGCGATCCGCTATCCGCTGTGGCCACCGCTCACCACCGGCTGCCCGTCGACCAGCACGCCCGATCTGGCCTACCCCCTCCAGGTCGACTACGACTACGCCGCCGTGGACACTGCGCTGTTCACGCAGGAGCCCGGCCCCGACCTGGCCCGGTGGTCACCCCTGCTGCCGCCGCTGCACGCGCCCACGCTGGGCGAGGGTGGCACGCCGCTGCTGGAGGTGGACGGCGTGTACGTCAAGGACGAGTCCCGCAACCCGACCTGGAGCCACAAGGACCGGCTGAACCGGGTCACGGTCAGCGCGGCGCTCGCGGTCGGCGCGCCCGGTGTGGTCGTCGCCTCCTCCGGCAACCACGGTGCCTCGGCCGCCGCCTACGCCGCGCGGGCGGGGCTGCCCGCGATCGTCCTGGCCTCCGCCGAGTCGCCGCCCGCCGTGCAGTCGTCTACGGCGCGCGGGTGCTCACCGTTCCCGTCCAGGCCAGATGGCCGCTGATGCGCCAGATCGTCGAACGGCTCGGCTACCACCCGCTCAGCAACGTGACCGTCACCCACACCGGCCATCCCTTCGGCGCCGAGGGCTACAAGACCATCGCCTACGAGCTCTTCCTGCAGTTGGGCCGGGTGCCGGCCGCGCTGTTCGTCCCCACCGGCTACGCCGAGCTGCTGTTCGGCGTCTGGAAGGGCTTCACCGAGCTGCGGCTGCTCGGACTGGCGGACTCGGCGCCCCGCATGTACGCGTGCGAGCCGGCCGCGGGCGGACCGCACGGCCACGCGCTCGCGGCCGGAGTTCCGGCCGCGGTCGTGGAGACGGGCCCGACCCGCGCGTACGGCATCGCCTGCGAGGCGGGGGGACATCGCGGTGTGCTCGCCGTACGGGAGAGCGGCGGTGAGGCGGTGCCGGTCACCGACGAGGAGCTGCGCTCGGCCCAGCGGGCACTGGGCCGGGCGGGCCTGTGGTACGAGCTGTCGAGCGCGGCCGGTCTGGCCGCCCACCACAAGCTCGGCGCGTCCTTCGACGGACCGGTCGTATGCGTCGCCACCTCCAGCGGCTTCAAGGACCTCGGCGTCGGCGGGGAGCCCGTGGAGATCATCGACGGTTCATGGGAGAGCGCGGAGCCCCTCCTCCGGCTGCGATCAGGTCCATACGGAGGAACTCGGTGATGCGCAGCAGCTTCGGTGGGCGTGCGACCGCATCGGAGAGTGCCTGGAACGCCTCGTCTTCCCCGACGAGGCGTGGGGCGGCGAGTTCTACCTCCTTCCCGTCGACCCGGAGCCGCGCCCCGTCGGCTGCCAGGACGTTCTGCACCCAGTCCGAGCGTGATCCATACACCAGAACGAACAGGTAGCCGCCGTCGACAGGATGCGCATCGAGCGGCGTGCGGTACGTCGCGCCAGAAACGCGACCGACGTGAATCAGCACCGGCCACCTCCCGCCCGCGATCGCGCGAGGGTTGAACACCCGTTTGTTCACGTGCCCCCACCACCTCGGCATCGGCATCGGGATCTCCTTCTCCCGCCCCGGCGGGGCGCGTCGCAGGTCAGACGTTCACCGCGCCCCAGCTGATGCCGACCCGGGTGGGCTTACACCAGTAAGGCGGCTTACGTGTGTAAGGTTGGCTTACGATTGTAAGGTTGTCAATCGCCATGGAGCCGTCGTGTCACCACCACCACAACCGCTCAGCAGAGGTCTCGTGCTGGAAGCCGCGATCCGGGTCGCGGATCGCGGCGGCGTACAGGCGATCACGATGCGACGGGTGGCGCAGGAACTGGGCGTCGAGGCGATGTCGCTCTACCACCACGTACCGAACAAGGACGCGATCCTCGACGGCGTGGTCGACATGGTGTTCGCGGCGATCGAGCTACCCAGTGCCGAGAGCGATGATTGGCGCGACGCGATCCGCGCGCGCGCTTCCTCCGCGCGTGCGGTCCTATCGCAGCACAGCTGGGCCCTCGGCCTCATGGACTCCCGTCGCGACCCGGGGCCGGCGACGCTACGCCACCACGACGCCGTCCTCGGTGTCCTCCGGGAGGCGGGGTTCACGCTGCCGATGGCCGCGCACGCCGTCTCGCTCATCGACAGCTACATCGGCGGGTTCGTCCTCCAGGAGGCGAACCTGCCGGTGACGACGCCGGACGATGTCGAGGAAGTGGCCGGCGGCATCCTCGAGCACCTGCCGGCGAACGAGTTGCCGTACCTCACCGAGATGATCGTCGACCACGCCCTGCGACCGGGCTACGACCACACGAGCGAGTTCAGCTACGGCCTGGACCTGATTCTGGATGCGCTCGAAGCTCGCCGGAGGTAGAGACCCCGGCACCGCCACGTGAGACTCACCTTGCCCCTCCCCTCAAAAAGGCGCGCAGCGGGGACCGGCGGGCTCGTCCCGCTGGCCTTCGGGGCGAGCCAGGGTCAGCGGGCGGCGCTCCCCGACTCCGGTTCCGGTTCCGGTTCCGCGTGCAGGTTGTCGAGCATGCGGCGCAACATCCCGGCGAGCTGCCGTACCTCCTCCTCCGAGAACCCCGACAGGAGCTGGACGCTGACCCGCCCGAAGACGGGCGCGAGCCTCGGCACGAGCGCCCGCCCCTCCTCCGTCACCTCCACGACGATCGAGCGGCGGTCGTCCGCGTGCCGCCGCCGCCGGATCAGGCCCTTGGCCTCCAGCCTGTCGAGCAGCCTGGTCATCCCGGCGGTGTCGGTGCCCAGGTGCGGCGCGAGCCGGTTGGGGCTGGTCTCCCCGCGCGCCGCCTGCAGCAGGAGCGCCGCCTGCTGGGACGTGACGCCGTAGGGGGTGAGCAGGCCCTCCACCGCCGTACGCAGGTCACGCCCGACCTGGTTGATGAGCGAGCCGCCGCCGAGCACGAGCCCGACGGGAACGCCTCCGGATGATCGATCGTCCATGCGGGAAAGAATAGCTGTTCAGCCATTTACTGTCGCGACAGCTAAATGCTACGGTGCCCAGTGCCTGCGGAAAGGACCACTTCATGCACGTTGTGATCATCGGCGGAGGAGTCGGCGGACTCTGCCTCGCCCAAGGACTCAAGCGATCCGGCGTGAGCGTCGCCGTGTACGAACGCGACGCCTCACCGCACATCCGCGACCAGGGATGGCGCATCTCGCTGAAGGAGGCCGGCAGCGGCGCCCTGCGCGACTGCCTCCCGGCCGCACTGTTCGACCTCTGCGTGGCCACCGCCATCCGGCCGGCCACCCGGATGGCGTTCACGGACCACCGGCTCACCCCGAAGTTCGCCAAACCCATCCCGCCCCAGCCGGGCGACGTCTTCTTCGGCGTCAACCGGCTGACCCTGCGGGAGATCCTGCTCACCGGCCTGGACGACGTCCGGCACTTCGACAGGACCTTCGTCAGCTACGACCACACCGGAGACGGCCGGGTCCGCGCGCACTTCGCGGACGGGACCACCGCCATCGCGGACCTGCTCGTCGGGGCGGACGGGACCGGCTCGGCGGTCCGCCACTCACTCGTCCCCGGCGCCGTGATCGACGGCATCGGCGGATTCGTCTACGGAAGGACCCCCATCACACCGGACCTGCTGGACACGGTCCCCGAGGTCCTGGTCGACAGCTTCAACCGGGTCACGGCACCCGGCGGCGCCGCCATGTCGGTGGCGACCTGCCGCGCCCGCCTCTCCCCCTCGACCGCGGCCGCCGCGCACGCCCCGCAGGCCCGGCTCACCGACATCCCGGACTACTTCGCCTGGACGGTCTCGGGCGGCGAGGGATGGCCCCCCGCAGGCGGCGGCTCCCCTCACGACCGCTCCCATCACGGCGGCTCCCGTGGCGGGGACTTCCGCGACATGGACGCGTCCGCACTGCACCGTCTCGCACTGGACACGATCGGCGGCTTCCACCCCTCGGCCCGCCGGATCGTCGAGCACGCCGACGTCCCCGCCACGTTCCCGGTGCGCCTGCGCTCCGCCCGCCCCGTGCCCCGCTGGGAGACGACGAACGTGACGCTGCTCGGCGACGCGATCCACACCATGTCCCCCGGCCGGGGCGAGGGCGCGAACGTCGCGCTACGGGACGCGGCGCTGCTGCGCCGCGCGATCACCGAGGCCGCCGCGGGCGCCCCACTGGACGAGACGATCAGAGGCTACGAGACCGAGATGCTGCGCTACGGCTTCGCCGCCGTCGAGGCGTCCCTGACCCAGCCCTTCGCACCGCCGCGCCGCACCTTCACTCCGCCCGTCTCATAGCCGCTCCGGAAATAGCTGCTCCGGAACGCGCCGCACCGCGTGCCGTACGCGGTGGAGCGGGCAGGAGTGCCGCCGAAATATGCGATGGGTTGGCGCAGAGATCATCGCGAGCCGCAGGACAGGCCCTCGATAAGAAGGGGCGCCTGCCCGACTGAACCGACACTCAACACAAAGGGAGCGACTGGCACCCCGCCGACGCCCACCCCGATAGCTGTAGAACGTTCCGAGCCACGCCACTATGACGGCCCGGACGCGGACCTCGACCGGACGAACACCTCGACGCCGTCCAGCACCCGGGCCAGACCGAACGCGAAGGCGTGCTCGGGATCGAAGGCCGCGTTGTGCGCCTCGCCCGCCGCCGCTCCCACCCGCGCCGCGGTCGGATAGCGCCCGGGATCGAGGACCTTGCTCAGGAACGGGGCGTGCGCCCACCACCACTGCTCGTCGGTCATGCCGGTGAGCCGCTCGACCTGCTCCGCCTCCACCGCACCCCGGACCGCCCCGTTGACGAACCCCGTCAGGAGCGTGACCACCGCGTCCATCTCGGTGTCGTCGAGACCGATGCCGTCCACCGCGCGCAGCGTGTAGTCGTAGACGGCCGTCACATTCGGCCCGAGCGGCGGGCGGCTGGTCCCGACCTGCAGCATCCACGGGTGCCGGTGATAGAGCACCCGGTAGTCACGCGCGATGAGCTCCAGCCTCGCCCGCCAGCTCCCCGCCACGTCCGCGGGCAGGTCCTCGGGCCTGGGCAACTCGCCGTACACGGTGTCGAGCATGACGTCGACCAGCTCGGCCTTGCCCGGCACGTAGGTGTAGAGCGACATCGTGCCGACCCCGAGCCGCTCGGCGACCTTCCGCATGGAAAGCGCGGCCAGTCCCTCGGCGTCGGCCACCTCGATCGCCGCCCGCACGATGCGATCCACGCTCAGGTCCGGCTTGCCCTTGCGGCTGGACCGCTCCCCTGTCCGCCACAGAAGCGCCAGGCTGCGGGCCGGATCTCCCCTGCTGGTGTACTCCGTCGTCATGGTCAGCGCAGTCTACTCCGCCGCGTACCGTATGCTGTACGGTACAACGTACGGAAACGATCCGAGGAGGAGCCACATGACCTTCGCCGTCGTCGCCGAGGAACTGCGCAAGCGGTACGGCGACACCGAGGCCCTCGCAGGCTTCGACCTGACCGTCCCCGAAGGCACGGTCCACGGCCTGCTCGGCCCCAACGGCGCGGGCAAGAGCACGGCCGTGCGCATCCTCACCACGCTGCTGCGCGCCGACAGCGGACGCGCCGAGGTCGCCGGACTCGACGTCGCGACCCGCGGCCCCGAGGTACGCCACCGGATCGGGCTCGTCGGCCAGAACGCGGCACTCGACGAGATCCTCAACGGCCGGCAGAACCTGGAGATGTTCGGCCGGCTCCACCACCTCGGCGCCCGCCAGGCCCGCGCCCGAGCCGCGGACCTGCTGGAACAGTTCGCCCTCACCGACGCCGAAAACAAACCGGTCGGCCAGTACTCGGGAGGCATGCGCCGACGACTCGACCTCGCTGCCGGCATGATCCTGATGCCGGCCGTGCTGTTCCTCGACGAACCCACCACCGGCCTGGACCCCCGCGCCCGAGCCGAGGTATGGGAGTCCGTCCGCGCCCTCGTCACCACCGGCACCACCGTGCTGCTCACCACCCAGTACCTGGAGGAGGCCGACCAACTCGCCGGCCGCGTCTCCGTCATCGACTCCGGCCGGACCATCGCGAACGGCACGCCGGACGAGCTCAAAGGCATGATCGGAGGCGACCGGATCGACCTGACCCTGCGCGACCCGCGCGACATGCCCGCCGCCGCGGCCGCCCTCGCCCGGGTGTCCACCGCGGAACCACACCTCGACCCCGACACCCGGCGGATCAGCGCGCCCGTCCGCCAACGGATCACCGCCCTGACCGAGGTGGTACGCGCCCTGGACGAGGCCGCCGTCACAGCCGAGGACATCGCCGTGCGCCGCCCCACCCTGGACGAGGTCTTCCTGCACCTCACCGGCACGGCAGGAACACCACAGAATCCACCCCGACCCGACCATCACTCCCACAACGGCACGGAGGAGGCCGCGTGACGACCCCCGTCCCCCCGATCCCCCGCACCCCGGCGGCCCGGCTGCGCTGGGCCCTCGCCGACGGCTGGACCGTCACCCGGCGAGACCTCACCCACTGGCGCCACCGCCCCGGCGACGTCGCCGTCGCCCTCCTGTTCCCCGTGCTGATGGTGCTGATGTTCGGCTACCTGCTCGGCGGCGGCATCGCGGTCCCCGGCGGAGGCGACTACCGCGAGTTCCTCATGCCCGGCATGTTCGCCATGACCATGCTCTTCGGCATCGAGACCACCTTCGCCGCCGTCGCCACCGACGCCGCCAGAGGCGTCACCGACCGGTTCCGCTCCCTGCCCATGGCACCGTCGGCCGTCGTCACCGGCCGCGCCACCGCCGACATGACGCACTCCACTCTCGGCCTCGCCGTCATGATCGGATGCGGCCTGGCGGTCGGCTGGCGGTCACACGGCGACGCCGGCGACACACTGCTCGCCATCGCGCTCCTGCTCCTGCTCCGGCTCGCGTTCCTCTGGATCGGCATCTACCTCGGCCTGCTCGCACGCGGCCCCGAGTCCCTCGCGGCCGTGCAGATCCTCGTCTGGCCGGTCGGCTTCCTGTCCAACGCCTTCGTCCCGACCGCCACCATGCCGGCCTGGCTCGGCACCCTCGCCGAGTGGAACCCGCTCTCCTCCACCGTGACCGCCGTCCGCGCGCTGTTCGGCAACCCCGGCACGGGCGACTCCTGGATCGCCCAGCACGCCCTCCCGATAGCCGTCGCCTGGCCCGCGCTGCTCATCGCGATCTTCTTCCCCCTGTCCGTACGGTGTTACCGGCGACTGGACCGCTGACCCGCGCACACCCCGTCCACACAGGCGCCCCGGTCTCCGACACCGGGGCGCCTCCACGTTTCCGCAGCGTAGGTCGATGATGGGAGAAGGAACCCCCCGACACCGGCACGGTGAGATCCGCAGAGAGGAGGCGCGCCCATGACAGACCCGGCGCACGAGCGGGCACCACGACACCACACGCCATCGGCGACGCGCGCCCCCGTGGACGCCTCCTCCATGGACGCCTCCTCCATGGAAAGGCCACCGGACGGACCGGCCGACGGCGCCCCACCGCCGCCCCAACGCTCCAGCGAGCACGACGAACTGCTCCAGCGGCTCCTGCCCACCGTCGACGCCGGGCTGTACGTGCTGAACCGGTGGGCGCGGGTGGTCTACCTCAACCCCCGCGGCGAGGAACTGCTCCGCCGGTCCGCCGCGGACGTCATCGGCCACGACGCCCACGACCTGCTGCACCGGACCGCCGACGGCACGGTCGCGCAGCGCGCGGAATGCCGGCTGCTCCAGGCACTACTGTCCGGCACCACCATGCACGCCGACACCGAATGGTTCGCCCGAGGCGACGGCACCCTCCTTCCGGCCTACTGCGTCAGCACCCCGTACGCCATCGACGACGACCGGAGCGGAACGGTGGTGATCTTCTCCGAACGGAGCCTGGACGAGAACAGGTCGCACAACGCCGAACTGATCGACCTGACCGACCGCCTGGCCCTCGTCGCCGAATCCACCGTGGCCCTCACCTCCACCCTCGACATGGAGGAGGCACTGCGCCGACTCGTCCGGCTCGTGGTCCCACGCCTCGCGGACTGGGCCGTCGTCGACCTCCTCGACGACAACGAAGAACTGCGGCGCGTGACCGTGGTGCACGACGAGAACGGCACCATCGTGAACGTGGAGGAACTCGAAGGCCCGATGCCGCCGGTGACGGAACAGTCCCGGCAACCCCTCTCCCAGGTGCTGCTCGGAGCCCCCTCCACACTGGTCATCCCGGATATGTACGACGAACTACCCGACTCCGGAATGGCCGCCGTGCAACGCGACCTGTTCCAGACGACCGGCATGCACTCCGCGGTCATCGCGCCGTTGAGAGGACGGCTAGGCCAGGTGCTGGGAGCCCTGACCGTGGGCCGCGCCGCCCAGCACAGGCAGTTCGGCCCCGGCGAGCTCTCCCTCGTCGACGACATCGGCCGCCGCGCCGGTCTGGCCGTCGACAACGCCCGGCTGTACGAGCGGGAACGGCGGTCGGTCGAGACCATGCAACGCCACCTGCTCCCCCCGATGCCGGAAGTCGACGACCTGCAGATGTCCGCCCGCTACATCGCGGCGCCGCACGCCTCCGAGGTCGGCGGCGACTGGTACGACGTGTTCGTCCTCCCCGACGGCGTCAGCGCCCTGGTGATCGGCGACGTGATCGGCCACGATCTCACCGCCGCCGCCCAGATGTCCCAGCTGCGCAACCTGCTCCGCGCGTACGCCTGGGAGTATCAGGGTCCGCCCAGCCTGGTGGTCGACCGCCTCGACCGGGCACTCCCGCACATCAGCACCGCCACCTTGGCCACGCTGGTGTTCGCCCGCGTCGAAGGCCCGGAAGGCGGCCCGTGGCGACTGCACTGGACCAGCGCGGGCCATCCGCCGCCGTTGCTGGTGACCGAGAACGGCAAGGTGTCCTTCCTCGAGGACGGGCAGGGCCTCCTGCTCGGCACCGACGTGGCCACAGAACGACCCGACGCCACGGCGCCGCTGCCGCCCAAGGCCACGCTCGTGCTCTACACGGACGGCCTGATCGAGTCGCCGAACGAGTCGATCGACCGGGGAATGGCCCACCTCGGCCGCCACGCCGCCTCGCTCGCCCGCCGACCGCTCGGGGCCTTCTGCGACCAACTCATCGCCCGGGCCCGCCCGGCCGACAACGAGGACGACATCGCCCTGCTCGCCCTCCGCCTGCCGGCCTCGCCGGTCCGTAAGCAGCCGACCTAGGGCCGGGGCTGGTCAATGCGCAGCACCGACATCCCCTCGGGACGTACGGGCTCGTGGCAGTGCGCGCAGACCGTGACCGGGCGCAGGACCTCGCCGCACTCGTGCTCCCAGACGGTGGGCGGATCCCCTTCGGTGACATAGCGGTCGCCCCAGGCCATCAGCGTGAGCAGTACCGCATGGAGCGCCTGACCGGCCTCGGTGAGAACGTACTCGTAGCGCGGCGGATGCTCTTCGTACTGCTCCCGCTCCAGCAGGCCGACGTCGACGAGCTTGCGCAGACGGACGGCGAGGATGTCGCGGCTGGCACCGGTGTTGCGGGCGATCTGGTCGAAGCGCCGCACCCCGAGCAAGATCTCACGCATGGCGAGCATGCTCCATCGCTCGCCGACGACCGCGAGCGCGTTGGCGATCGAACACTCCCGGGGACGGGACGGCATGGCGGCTACCTCCTTGACTTCGCGACAGTCGGGTCGGTCTTGATTTCCAACTTAGTCCGTGACATTGTGCGTTTGATTATCCAACTCACTCGGCATGGAGGCAAGCATGCGAGACGCGGTGATCGTCGAGGTCGCACGGACACCGATCGGCAAGGGAAAACCGGGCGGAGCGCTGCACCAGGTGCACCCCGTGGACCTCCTCGCCCACGCGATTCGCGCGGTGGTCGAGCGCACAGGCATCGCCCCTGACTCGATCGACGACGTGATCGGCGGCTGCGTGGACCAGGTAGGCGAGCAGGCACAGAACACCACGCGATGGGCGGCGCTGTCAGCCGGGCTTCCGGAGAGCGTCCCGGCGACCACGGTGGACCGCCAGTGCGGCAGCGGCCAGCAGGCCGTGCACTTCGCCGCCCAAGGCGTTCTCGCCGGCGCGTACGACACGGTGATCGCCTGCGGCGTCGAGTCGATGAGCCGGGTACCTATGTGGTCCAACGTGCCACCCGGCACCGACCCCTTCGGCCCTGGCGTGGCCGCCCGCTACGCGGACGGGCTGGTACCGCAGGGAATCAGCGCCGAACTGATCGCCGCGAAATGGTCGCTGAGCCGACAGGAGATGGACGCCTACGCGGTGGAGTCGCATCGGCGCGCCGCACGGGCCACCGCCGACGGAGCGTTCACCGACGAGATCGCGGCGATCCGCGTCGCCGACGACCTGGTCCGTCACGACGAGTCGATCCGGCCGGGCACGACACCCGAGGTGCTGTCCGGACTGAAGCCCGCCTACTACGACCCCGCCATGGCGGAGCGGTACCCGCAGATCGACTGGTCGGTCACCGCGGGCAACTCGTGTCCCGTCAACGACGGCGCCTCGGCGGTGCTGATCACCACGAGCGAGAACGCCGCCAGGCTGGGGCTGCGGCCGAAGGCCCGGCTGCACAGCTTCGCCGTCATCGGATCCGACCCGCTCCTGATGCTCACCGGGATCATCCCCGCCACCGAGAAGGTCCTGCGCAGAGCGGGACTACACCTGGACGACATCGACCTGTTCGAGGTGAACGAGGCGTTCGCCGCCGTCGTCCTCGCCTGGATCCGGGAGACCGGCGCCGATCCGGCGAAGGTCAACGTCCACGGCGGCGCCATCGCACTGGGCCACCCACTCGGGGCCAGCGGCGCCCGCCTGATGAGCACCCTGGTCAACGCGATGCCCCGCCACGGCGCGCGCTACGCGTTGCAGACCATGTGCGAGGGCGGCGGCATGGCCAATGCCGTCATCCTTGAGGCCCTGTGACCGTGATTCCGCTGAACCTCCAGCACGACGAGCCGAGCCGGACGATCAGAGCGGATCCCACGGGAGGCGCTCGTAAAGATCACGCACTCGGTTCATCGCCCGCTCGTCCACTTTCAGCTCCACGTCGTCCACCCGGCCGACCGCGACGACACCTCGCGAATTGGCGAGGAAGACCGCGTCATATCCGGGCAGATCCGCCACCCTCAGCACGCGGCGCTCCTGACGTCCCCCCTCGTGTTCCAGCGCCCGCTCCAGCAGCTGCATCGTGATGCCGCGCAGCATCGGAGCCTGCGGCCAGACCACGGTGTCGCCGACGACACAGCCCACGTTGGTGATCGATCCTTCCGCGATCACACCGTCCGCAGTGGTCAGCAGCGCCTCGTCGAACCCCTCGGCCTCCACCCGAAGCCCGAGATAGTGCTGCGGGAAACCGCCGACATGCTTGATATGCGGGAGAAACCGCTGGTAGACGACCGACCGCACACTCTGCGGGGTCCGGGCCATCTCGTACGGCGGCCCCGCCGTGGCGAACACGTGCGGGACGTCGTCCTCCGACAGGATGTACACGCGGACGCCGGCGTCTCGGATGTCCTCTCCCAGGACCGCCGCGATCGAGCCGAGTACCTCCTCAGGGCCGGGCACGACATCGAACAGCTCGCGGCTGGCCGCCTCCAGCCGGGCCAGGTGCAGGTCGAGCCCGCGCACTCTCCGGTCCCTGACCTGCATGGCGGTGAAATGTCCGTATCTCGCGTACATCGCGAGGGTGACATCCGCCCCCACGACCCGCCCGTCGATCACAACGCGCTTGATGTTGATCAGCCCCTTCCGGCCGGGAACGATCCTCGGACCGCATGCCCACCGTACCGAGGGCGCGGATCGCCGTCAGGACGCTCGTACAGCGGCGACGGACACGGCGGACAGGTGAGACTCGGCCTGGGACTCGGCCGGTCGCCGCCCCATCCGCGTGGCGACGCCCGGCTCCGCAGCCGGTCGGCCCCTCTGAACAGCCTCGATCGACAACCTCGACGCGGCGAGACGAGGCCGGGCTGGGCGCGCAGAGCGGCGCGCCGACATCCCCGCCGTCGTCCAGCGAGTCATCCGTCGATCGCGCCGCCGATGATGGGGTTTCGGGTGGCCTGAGAGGATTTTCGAACGACCCGGCGCCTTTACATTGTAGATTCATTATATGATCGGCGAGCGATGAACTTCCCAGCCGTGCCGGAACCGCTTCCTCCCGCGAGGCCCCGGGCCGATCCTTACCACGCCTACCTGGACGCCCTCCCCAGCCCCGAGTCGAAGCGGACCATGCGCGGCTGCCTCGACCGTGTCGCCCGCCTCATCACCGGCGATCCCCACGCCACCGGGGCGGGGCAGCCGTGGGAGCGCCTCCGCTACGAGCACACCATCCGGCTCCGTACGGCGATGCGCGAGCAGGGGTGGTCCCCCTCGCACGTGAACAAGCATCTGGTCGCCCTGCGGCGGGTGCTCAAGGAAGCCTGGCGGCTCGGCCTGATGACCAGCGAGGACTACCAGCGGGCGGCCGACCTGCCGGCCTACAAGCACACCCGGGTGCCCGCGGGGCAGCATGTCCCGCCAGAGGTGCTGGGAGCCGCACTCGCGGCCTGTGACGACGACGACTCCCCCACCGGCCTGCGGGACGGCGCCATGCTCGCCGTGCTGTACTCCACCGGCTGCCGACGGGCGGAGCTGGCCGGGCTCGCCCTGGCCGACTTCGACTCCGCGTCCCGATCGCTTCGCGTACGCGGTAAGGGCGACAAGGAGCGGCTCGTCTATCTGACCGCTCCCGCGGTCGCGCGGCTGGAGTTGTGGCTCTCGGCGCGCGGACGGGACGCCGGGCCGCTGTTCTGCGCGATCAACAAGGCCGGCCGGCTGCGCCGCACCCACATGAGCGGGCAGGCGGTCTCCGACATCGTGGCCCGCCGCCTCTCCGACGCGGGTGCCGCCAAGAGGACACCGCACGACTTCCGGCGGACCTTCATCGGCGAGCTGCTCGACGCGGGCGTCGACCTCGCCACCACGCAGGCCCTGGTCGGCCACGCCTCCCCCGCGACCACCGCACGGTACGACCGGCGTCCCGAGCGGCGCCGCAGGGAGGCCGTGGACCGCCTGGAGATGCCCCCGGCCAAACCACTGCGCTGAATCGTCTTTCGTGGATCTCCGCCGTGCCGAGGGTCCGAAACACTCCTTAGTGGTTGAAGATCAAGCTGGGCCGACGCGGTAGAGGACGTGGCGGCGCAGCGGGCTGTCCTCGGCCAGCGCCGGGTGATCGAAGTCGCCTTCGGGGTCACGGGTCATGCCGATGCGCTCCATGACCCGCTGGGAGCGCATGTTCTGCTTCGCCGTGAACGAGACGATCTCCTTCAGCCCGAGCTCGCCGAAGCCGTGCCGCAGCGCGGCCCGAGCCGCCTCGGTCGCGTAGCCGTGACCCCACGCGGACCGGGCCAGCCGCCAGCCGATCTCGACGCAGGGCGTGAAATGCGCGGTGAACCGCGGAACCGAGAGCCCGGTGAACCCGATGAACGTCCCGGACAGCTCGACGGCCCACAGTCCGAAACCGCAATCGTCGAACTCGGCCGCGACGCGGTCGGCGAGGGCGTCGCTCCTCTCCCGCGTCAGCGTGGCCGGGAAGTACTCCATCACCTCGGGGTCGGCGTTCAGCGCCGCGAACGGCTCGCGGTCTTTCTCCTGCCAGCGCCGCAGCACCAGCCGCTCGGTCTCGATCATCCGTTCACGGTACCGGCAGATGTGGTACCGGGGCCCCTGGCCCTGCCGGCCCCTACCGCGGTGCTGACCGCACATATCGGGCGACTGTCCGTTCGCACGCCTCCCGCATCGGGGGAACACCTGGTCGGGGGACCAGGACATCGCTGGGGACATCGCCGGGCCCGGGATCAGGCGGTCGGACCGTCTCTCCGGCGCGACCCGACGCGTAGGTCCGGCATCCGGGATCCGGCCATCCGGGCCTTGGCAAGGGGCGTCCGGACGGGTCAAAGTGAAACACCGTTTCCCAAGGAGGGTCGCGCAAGTGCACTATGTAATCATCGGCTGCGGCAACGTGGGCATGGAACTCGCACGCCGCTGGACCGCCGCCGGTCACCGGGTGACCGGGACCACCACCTCGGCCAGGCGCATCGGGGAGATCCAGCAGGCCTGCTCCACCGTCGTGGTGCTGCGCGGCAGCGACCGGGCGGCCGTGGAACAGGCGACGAGCGACGCGGACGCCGTCGTGCTGACGATGAGCCCCCGCATCACCCGATCCTTCGATGCCCGGCAGCGGGTCGCCGAGTACGCGGACACTCTCACCGCCAGCGCGCGGACCGCCGTCGCGGCGCATCCCCGGGTCGTCTTCACGAGTTCCGTCTCCGTATACGGAGCCGGCACCGGATCCCTGGTGGACGAATCCACCCCGACCACCGATGACCCGGACGCCTCGCCGCGTAGTTTCGTCGCCGCGGAGGAGGCCGTCCTGGCGACACCGCGAGGGGCGGTGGTCCGCATTCCCGACGTGTACGGACACTCGCGCGACATGGACTATCCGACCCGGGTGAAGTTCGCCCACGAGGCACTCGGCGGCAGCGTCCCCTTCTCGGCCGACGCCCTGCTGTACAGAATCGACTACCGGGACGCGGCGGCCGCACTCGACTTCGTCGTGTCCGAGGGCCTCACCGGGATCTTCAACGCCGTCCCCGACGCGATCCTGCCCCCCACCAACGCCTCGGCGTTCGGCGAGATCTGCGCGGCCGAGGGCTGGCCCGAGCTGAGCTATCGGGGGGAGATCAAGACGCCGACCATACCGGTGACCTCCGCGAGGCTGCGGGCCGCCGGGTTCGAGTTCGTCCACTGACGGCGTATCTCTCTCGCTCTCAGGCGGCGCGCGCCCCCACCGCCCAATCGTCACAATAAACCGGCACAAAAGGGATATTTCTCGATATAGCAATTGGGCTCTGACGCGCCGAGATCCGGGGAACCGGAATGACCACCGCCGGGCGTCCGTCAGGCATTGGTAATGCCGGTTACTCCTTAGCCTGACGGACGACGGCAAGCCTTCGGTGAGCGCGTTTCCGCAGCTCAGCCCGCGAAATTTTCGGTCCCTCATACTGACCGGAAATGGCCGTAACCCCGACCGGGCTAACGATCCGATCACCGCGGCTCTGGCCAGGTAACCCCGCCGGGAGAATCATCCGTCCCCAAGGACAACCGAGATGATCAACCCCGGAGTCACGATGGCATATCAGCAGGGCCCGCCCGGAGGCCAGCCGCCCAACTACGGCCCTCCTCCCGGCTACGGCTACCCGCCACCCACCCCGCCCAAGAAGACCAACGTCGCCCTCATCCTGGTCATCATCGGCGCCGTCCTCCTGCTGGCCATCGGCGGATGTACGGCACTCGTCATCACCGTGGCCAACAAAAGCGCCGACGAAGTACAGAAGGCGCTCGACCAGTTCACGCCGTTCCCGTCGTTCCCATCGATGCCGGTCGAGGGCACCGGGCCGGCGCACGAGGTGGTCCTGGAAGCGACCGGAGACGGCGGAGCGAAAACCGCCAGCAACGTCACCTCCACGGTGGGGTTCGACCTGAAGCAGGAAGCGGGAGTGCCGCTGCCGTACTCGAAGACCGTGCAGGCGTCCGAGGTGCCCGGAGGGATATCTCTGTGGGTGCAGAACGCCGAAGGCGAGGGCACGGTGACGTGCCGGATCAAGGTGGATGGGAAGGTGGTCCGCGAGGCCACGTCGACCGGGCCGTACGGCGTGTGCCGAGTTCAGACGAACTCGCTCGCCCAGTGACGTAACCCCGCCCCGTCGGCGGGGCGTCACACAGGTGTTCCCTCTTCCAGAGCTGAGGGCCGTCCCCGCGCAGGGGCGGCCCTCTCTCGTGTCGGACTACCGGGCGACGTCGTCGAGCCTGGCCACGATCCGGGAGAGCAGTTTACGGATCTCGATCTGCCCGGCCTTCAGGTCTGCGACATCGTCCCGCGGCAGCGCGAACGACCGCTCCAGGTTGGTGGACGGGCGCCGGCTGGGCGAGGCGTTCGCGCTGCTCGGCAGCGCCGCCTCGAACCCGGACGAGGCGCGGCGCCGAGTGGGCCAGCTCGCGCTCGCCGCCGAGACCGGCCCCGAGCACGCACATATCGCCCGGATGCGCGCCATGGCCGGCGCAGAGCAATGGCCGGACCGGCAGTTGTTCATCACCGCGCTGGACGCCGAGACCGGCGAGCAGGAGGTCTTCGACCGTGCCAGTGGCGCACCGTTGCCCTCCGCCGTGGCGGCGAGCACCGCCTTCCCGGGCATCCACCCACCGATCACCATCAACGGCCGCCGACGCATGGACGGCTCCCTGCGGTCGGCGACCAACGCCGGACTCGCGGCCGGAGCCCGCACGCTCGTCGTGATCGACCCGCAGGCGCACCTGTTTCCCCGCGAGTTGCTCCACCAGGAGCTGGCGGTCGCCGGGGCGCACACAGTGGTGACCATCGAGCCCGATCCGGAATCAATACGCGCGTTCGGCTCGGACCTGAACGACCGGACGGCCTGGGAACCGGCCTACCAGGCGGGCCTTCGCCAAGCCACCGATGCCGCAGAGCAGCTCCGTCTCGCGTGGAAGACCGGATCAGACACGGACTGAGCGCCGCCCGATCTCCGGGGTGGTGCGCCGAGGGCGGGGCCAACGAGATACACGAGCCCTCCCAACGCCGCCCAATCGTCACAATAAATTGGCACAAAAGGGATATTTCTGGATATAACAATGGGCTCTGACGCGCCGAGATCCGGGGAACCGGAATGACCACCGCCGGGCGTCCGTTAGGCTTGGTAGTGCCGATGTGGATGTGTCCCCCGGGCCGCAATTACCGCCTTCACGGAATACCGTTCGGCTGGAGCCGTGTTGTGCCTCTCGCCGAGGAGGCGACCACCACATCGGCCTTAACGTGTCAGACCCCCGCGAGACCAGCTCTCGCGGGGGTTTCGGCTACTGGCCGAAGATCAGGCCAAGTCGTACGAAACCTTGGGACGCGGCGCGCACGGTGGTCGCACCCCGCCCTGGCTTAAGGTTGATCGCGTCGCCGCCGGTGTGAGGCCGGACCGGCGGAGATCCTGAGGAGTGCCCGTGCTCTACCGCATCGCCAAGATCGTCACTGCGCCCACCGTGCGGCTCCTGTGGCGGCCGGTGGTCCAGGGCAGGGAGCACGTACCGGAGACCGGGCCCGCGATCCTGGCGTCCAACCACCTTTCCATCCTCGACTCCTTCTTCCTCCCGGCGCTGCTGCCGCGGAAGGTCACGTTCGTCGCCAAGAACGAATACTTCACGGGCAACCCGGTGACGGCCATGTTCATGCGCAGCACGGGAAACCTGGCGATCGACCGGGAGAGCGCGGGAGCCGCCCAGGCCATGCTCGACGCCGCCGCGGGCGTGCTGAAGGCGGGTGAGCTCTTCGGCATCTACCCCGAGGGCACCCGCTCCCCCGACGGGCGCCTGTACAAGGGCAAGATCGGCGTGGCCTGGCTCGCGCTGACCACGGGCACCCCGGTCGTCCCGGTCGCCATGGAAGGCGTCGACCGCGTGCTGCCCCCGGGAGCGTCCGTGCCGCGGATCACCCGCATCGGGATCCGGATCGGCGCGCCGACCGTCTACACCGGCGACCCGGGCAGCGCGCGCGACCGCCGGCAGGTGACCGACCAGATCATGGAGGCGATCCGCGACCTGTCCGGCCAGGAATACGTGAACAAGTACGCCGCGAGCGTCAAGAACGCGTCCTGACCGCGGTTTGTATGGCGATTTGACCGCGATAGGCTCTGTGCCGGTTTCGAGGCTGGGAGGCAACGCGTGCCCCGAGGACGTACGATCGCGATCACGACCGCCGCCACCGTCCTGGTGGCCGGCGCCGCCGCGGGAGGCGCCTACTACGTCCTCCACACGAGGGGCACCCCGCAGGAGACCGCGCAACGCTTCACCTCGGCGTGGACGCGCGGCGATCTGACCGCGATGAAGGCCGAGTTGGCCACGCAGGCGGCGGGCTTCGAGGCCGCCTACGCCGAACTCACCAAGAACCTCGGCGCGACCGCGGTCGCCGTCACCCTCGGCGCGGTGACCCCGGCGGGAGACGACCGCGCCACCGCGGCCTACACCGCGACCGCGACGCTCAAGGACGTCGGCGAGTGGACCTACGACGGCACGATCGACCTCGCGGTCAAGGACCACTACTGGAAGGTCTCCTGGGCGCCGCGCGCCGTCCATCCCGCGCTCGACGGCACCGTCCACCTGTCCCTCAAGACGACCTGGCCGCGGCGCGGCGCCGTCATGGACGTGAACGGCGACCGCATCGACGGCGGCGACATGGGCGGCTCGGTTCAGCAGCTCGTCGGGTACCTCGACAAGGCGACGGCCAAAGACGTCAAGGCCCTGGGCTCGGCGTACAAGACGGGCGACGCGATCGGCCGCGGCGGCCTCCAGGAGACCTTCCAGAAGTCGCTGGCCGGCACGCCCACCACCGAGATCCTCGCCGGGAAGAAGCCCCTGGCCACCATGAAGGGATCGACGGGACGCGACGTCAGGACCAGCCTGGACCTGAACGTCCAGCGCGCCGCCGCGGACGCCGTACGCGACATCGAGAAGCCCACGTCGCTGGTCGCCGTGCGCCCGTCCAGCGGCGAGGTCCTCGCGGTCGTCAACAACAAGGGCGGCTTCAACCGCGCGCTGGACGGCCGCTATCCCCCCGGATCCACGTTCAAGACCATCACGGCCGCCGGTCTGCTCGCGACGGGCCTGACACCGTCGTCGCAGGTCACCTGCCCCAAGACGGTGTCGGTCGGCGGGCTGCAGATCCGCAACTCCGACCACGAGGCGTTCGGGGCGCTGTCGTTCCTCGACTCCTACGCCCACTCGTGCAACACGACCTTCGCGCCGCTGACCGCCACCAAGCTCAGCGCGCAGAAGCTGTACGACATCGCCTCCGACCTCGGCTTCAACCAGACGCTCAATATCGGCGTCCCCGCGACCAAGGCGAGCATGCCCAAGGCGACCAGCGACGCCGAACTGGGCGCGGAGTCCTTCGGCCAGGCCCGGATCACCGCGAGCCCGCTGGTCATGGCCACGGTCGCGGCCGCGGTCGCGGACGGTGCCTGGCGGCCGCCGACACTGGTGCCCTCCATCAAGCAGAAGACCTCGCCCAAGGACCTGCCGGACGGCGTCGCCGAGCAGCTCCGCGTGATGATGCGGGCCGTCGTCAGCAAGGGCACCGCACACTCCGCCGGCCTCCCGTCCGGTACGGCCGGCAAGACGGGCACCGCGGAGTTCGGCACCGGCGAGAAGCTGGAATCCCACGCGTGGTTCATCGGCTACCGCGGCGACGTCGCCTTCGCGGTCGTCGTCGAGGGCGGGGGCGGTGGAGGCAAGGTCGCCGCACCGGTCGCCGCCGCGTTCCTCAGGGGACTCTGACAACCCGCGACATCCGCGGGCGCTCCCGGGCGCTTCCCGGGCGCTTTCGCCGCACGTGCTGGTCCGCGAGAAGATCTCTGTAGGCTTTGCCGCTGAATGTGTGGAACATTACGTACGGCGGTTGGATGGCGCGGTGAACGACCTCACTCCGGGAGATCCCCTTCAGATCGGCGGATATCGCCTGCTCGGCCGCCTGGGCGTGGGCGGCATGGGCACGGTCTACCTGGGCGAGTCCCCAGACGGGCAACGGGTCGCCGTCAAGGTGATCAACCCCGAGTTCAGCCGGCACGAGCAGTTCAGGATGCGCTTCCGCCGTGAGGCCGACGCGGCGTCCCGGGTCAGGCGGTTCTGCACCGCCGCCGTGATCGAGGCCGCGCTCGACGGTGACCAGCTCTACGTCGTCACCGAGTTCGTCCCCGGCCCCAACCTGGAGCACGCCGTACAGTCCTCGGGCCCGTTGCGCGGCTCCAGCCTGGACGCCCTCGCGGTCGGGGTCGCGACCGCGCTCACCGCCATCCACGGCGCGGGCGTGATCCACCGTGACCTGAAACCGTCCAACGTGCTGCTCTCCCCCGTCGGTCCCCGAGTGATCGACTTCGGTATCGCCAGGGCCCGCGACACACTTGGCGGGATCACCGGCACGGGCGAGCTCATCGGGACGCCCCGCTACATGGCGCCCGAGGTGCTGCGCGGCGAGCCCGTCTCACCCGCCTGTGACGTGTTCTCGTGGGGCTGCCTGGTCGCCTTCGCCGCCACCGGCCGCCCGCCGTTCCACGGCGAGACGCTTCACGCGGTGCTCTACCAGGTGCTCAACAACGAGCCCGACCTCACCGGGCTGGACCCGGCGCTGCGTGACCTGGTCGGCTACGCGCTGTCCAAGGATCCCGGGCGCCGGCCGACCTCGCAGCAGCTCCTGGACCACATGGTCGGCCGTGCCGCCGGCCCCGAGCAGGCCGCGCACTCAGTGCAGGCGACCTGGCAGCAGACCGGTGGCCCCGCCGCCGCGGCGCAGGGGACTCCTCAGGCCACTCTCCGGCAGACGCTGCAGGCGACACCGCCGATGGAGCGGGGTCCGGTGGCGGATGCCACCCATCCCTCCTCCCCCGCTTCCCCCGCCTCCGTCGCGCGCCGTGTCCGGCTGGTGATCGGTGCGGCCGCCGCCGCGCTCGTCGTCGCGGGCGGGATCGGACTCTACGCCGCGCTGTCGCCCGGAGGGCCACCCACCGATCTCGCGCTGCTGTACCAGGACGACTTCAACCGCAGCGGCACCGACTGGGGCAACGACTACACCGGTGAGGAGTACCACCGGCAGGGATACGCGCCCGGCGGCTTCTACGCCATGGACGCCTACGGCGACGACAAGAACGATCTGTGGGAGGACGCCCCGATCCCGTTCACCACGGAGCCGCAGAGCCCCACACCGGGCGCGACACCGACGCCGACCGTTCCGGACGACTACCTGCTGGGCGTGGACGCCACCGTCAGGGAGGTGAAGGGTGCCGGAGAGTACGGCCTGTTCTGCCGGCAGAAGCCCGAGGGAAGCAAGGTCACGCGCTATGAGTTCCTCCTCGACACCGCCGGGCGCGCCAGGATCCGGAAGGTCGTGGACGACGCGGGCGGCGACCTGACCTCTCCGGTCCAGACCGATCCGTCCGAGCAGGGCGAGCCGACCAGCGTGCAGGCCCGGTGCAAGGCGACGGAGGAGGGCGTGGAGCTGACCATGTGGGTCAACGGCTCCGAGGCCGGGTCCGTGGTGGACGGCAGGGCGTTGCCGGGCGGCCAGGTCGGCATCATCGGGCGGGTCGGCGAGAAGAGCGCGGCGACACTCAAGATGGGCTTCGACAACTTCACCATGCGGGGTGCGCCGGGAACGTCACGCTGAGCCTCCGCCGGTCTTCCTCCCCCGCCTCCCCCGCCTCTCCCGCCTTCTCGGCGGGCTGGGGGCTTACGAGGGCTTCGGGACGTCCGGAGGGTTCGGGACGTCAGGGGGCCTGGGGCGGCTCAAGCGGGGAACGCGGCGGCGGCGTCATTGTGCAGTGCCATGATCAGCAACGTCGTGATCAAGGTGGCGATCAGCAACCAGCTGACGATGATGATGATCGTGGAGCGCTGCGGCATGCTCCGCCGCCGCTCGCGATCATCGCGTCGTCTTCCCCGCCGACGACGCTCGACACGCTCGTTGAACGATTCGAGACGAGCGGCGAGCCGCGGATCCTCATCGGTGAGGTGCTGTTCGATCAACGCCAGCATCCGCTCTTCGTCCTGCGACCAGGCCATATGGCGCACCTCCCCGGAACGCAAGGTGTGTGCCGACGTTCTGCCCAACGATGAAGATCGTTAGCCGTTTCCTGGGCGGGTATTTAAGATCTGTTTAGCGGGCCGCTCGCAGCCGACTGTTGTCGTTGGCTGTATAAGGTCGCCGAGGTCAGAACCGAAGTGTTCCGTTGCCTCTCTATGGTCACCGTTGGTTGTGCGAAGTCCTGTTGGTGCACTCATGTTCCCCACATGCCTCTTGCGTACGGGCGCGAAGAAGGCCCCCTTCGCAGCTCCGCCGATCTCGATCCGGGATCCACGAGACCCTGGAACGCAAGAGGCCCGCTCAGGTCGAGCGCAACGCCAACGGGCGCGGCAAGGACCCGTCGAAGGCCCACGCCGCGCACGGCCCGTCCTCGTTCCGCCGCCAGAGTGGAGGCTGCTCGATGCCGCCGGGGCGACGTCCCCTGGTTCTCGGATGGGGACGGGTCACCCCGACTCTCGACGATGTCCTCCGAGACACACCGTCGGCGGCGCGGGGGGGCCCGCGGGGCGCCGGGTGTGTACGCCCGGCCCCGCCCGGCGCCCCGCGGGGGGGACGCTGGTGCGGAGAATACAC